>JAHCKS010000060.1 GCA_026125665.1 Rubrivivax sp. | reverse complement strand
CGTCTGCACGCCCGGGGACATCGCGCTTTCGATCCTCACCACCGTCATCGGCCACCAGCCCGACAAGGGCCGGGTGCTCACCGACGGCGGCTGGATGGCGATGAGCCGCGACCGCGGCACGCAGGCACAGCCGCTCGACCAGGGCTACGGCCTCGTCTGCAACGAAGGCGGGCAGGTGCTCGGCGAGTGGATCGTCAACCAGGCGAACCAGGAGCACGGCATCGTCGAGCACCGCCGCGGCGCCGCGGCAGCCGGCGACGTGGAAGCGCGGTTCCCCGTCGGCACGCGGCTGCGCGTGCTGCCCAACCACGCCTGCGCCACCGCCGCGCAGCATGCGGCCTACGCGGTGGTCGATGACGGCGGCGAAGTCGTGGCACGCTGGCCGCGCTTCAACGGCTGGTAACCCCGCGGCGCCGGGCCGCAGCAAGCACCGCAGGCGCCACACGGGCCAGGGCCACGTCGTCGCTCGGCCAGCGCCCCCCTAGCCCGAAGGACAGCGGCGCCGACGCGCCGTTCCTACGATCGCGCGGCCCGAGCGCCACCGGAATGGGCATGGGCGCGGGCGAGCGAATGCGAGGATGTCGCAGGAGGAGGGAGACGCCATGGCCACCGAAGAAGCGACGCCTCTGCCGCCGCTGGAGATCCCGTGGAAGCTCGCCGCGACGACGCAGCCGCTCGCCACCGGCGAACCGGCGCAGACAGCGCTGTCGCTCTTCTTCTTCGAGCCCGACGACGAGGCGCTCACCGGCGCCTTCCCCGACGAGCGCATCGTCTTCGTCAAGCTCACGGCGTCGGTGTCACCGGCGTCGATCCCGCCCGCGCTCTCGCCGGTGATCGCGGCCTTCCTCGGTGAAGGCATTCCGTGCCTGCACCTGCTGCTCGACCTGAAGGTGAGCGGGCCCGACCACGCACCGGGCACGGTGCGGCCGTACTTCCACGCCGCAGCGCCGCTGAACCGGCGCATGGTGCAGACCGGCGTCGTCGGCGGCGACGCCTACGAGGGCGAAGCCGAGGCGCTGGCCATCGGCAAGAGCGGCTCGCAGATGCGCGAGTCGCTGCGCAGCCACGCCACGACGAACAGCGCCAGCGCCTCGGCCGGCTTCGGCATCGGCCCGTTCTCCATCGGCGGCGGCGTCAGCACCACGCGCACCGACCTCGCGAGCGACCGCGCCGTCTCGCAGGTGGTGGACACCACGGCGCGCCAGGCCTCGGAGGAACGGCGCGAGCTCATCAGCCACACCACCAACGTCGAGAACATCATCTCGCTGCTGCGCGCCAAGTACGTCGGCACGCCGCACCTGAGCTTCTCGCTGTCGCCGCAGCCGCTGACCCAGCTCTCGATCGACCCGGCGGACCCGAACCTGTGGTTCCAGCAGCTGCTGGCGCGGCGCTCCGCCGGCATCGAGGGCATCCAGGAGTTCACCGCGGTGATCGTGGTGCCGCGCGGCACGGGTTTCTGCCTGAACGCCCGCCTGCGCCGGGTGTGCCTGCTCGACAGCCCCCCCGGGCCCTTCGAGGTGCGCGAACGCTTCGACGGTGGCCTGCTGCAGCTCAACCGCATGGTGCAGTACCTCTACCGCACCTTCCCGCCGGGCACGCCGCTCGAAGAGCTCGACATCGACATCCTCGGCGGCCTGGCCAACGCCGGCGCCTTCCGCCGGCCGGTGGTGGAGCTGTGGGGGCTGCGCCTCGTGCCGCAGCTCGTCATCGCGTCGATCGTCTCGCCCACCGGCACCAGCGACGCATTGGCCGCCGGCCGTGCCAGCTACAAGCACTTCCTCGAGGTGTGGATCGACACGCTGCGCGACGAGTACGAACGCGAGGTGGCGCGTTCGCCGCTGGAGCGCGGCGTGCTGCTGGGCGAGAACCGCTTCCTCGACACGTGCTTCGGCTTCGCGGATGGCAGCGAGGGGGACGACGGCGACGACAGCGCCGACCCGCCCTTCGTCGTGACGAGCAGCAGCACGAGCGTCGGCCCGCTCGTGCGCGTGCCGCTGCCACGCGGCTTCTTCGACATCGGCGGTAGCTCGGTGCTGGCCAGGAGCGGCAACGCCAGCTCGGCGCGCGCGCATGCGCTCGAGACGACGGCACGCTGGAACGTGCTCGACCAGCGGCTGGCCGGGCTGCTCTCCAACGGCCTCGTCGCCGCCGGCGCCGGCGACACGCCGCTGAAGGCCAGCGACCCGGCGCTCGTCGGCGTGCTGCTCGAGCACTGGCGCAAGCTGCCCGAAGGCGACACGCGCAACCTCGGCTTCGAGCAGGCCGCCGCGCTGCTCAAGCTCGGCGACGCCGAGCGCAAGGCGCTCGCCGGCACCGGCGCGACGACGCTCGCGACGCTGGCCAACGCGCTGACCAGCGCCGCCCGCGTGGAGGAGCACAACGCCGACGTGGCACGTGCGCAGGAGCTGTTCCGCAAGCGCCGCCTGACCGGCCCGCCCGAGGCGTTGAAGACGACGCTCGGCGCGCGCCAGGCCGCGGCCATCGTGGCGGGCATCGGCGATGCGCTGGCCGGCGCGCCTTCGGGTGCGGTGCCGGCGGTGCCCGAGCCGTGGCGGCCGACGCCGACCGTGCCCGATCGCGGCACCGGCCGCCCGGCCGGCAAGGGCAAGGCGAAGGGCAAGGGCAAGCGCTGAGCCGGCTGCCGCTCCATGCCCACCCGCAAGCGCCTGGCCGGCCGCCCGCGCCTCGTGCTCGGGCCGGTGCTCGGGCACACCGACCACGCGTCGACGCGCATCTGGATCCAGGTGCGGGACGACCCCGACCTGTACGACGTGCGCGTCGAAGGCGTCGGCCTCTTCCGCTTCGTCAGCACCGAGAACGGCGCGATCGAGTTCGGCACCGCGATCGCGCGCGTCACCGGCCTCGCGGCCGACCGCCGCTACACCTACCGCATCCTGCGCGCCGGCCGCTTCATCGGCGGCGCGCGCGGCACCGTGCGCACGCTGCCGCCGCCCGAATCGATGACGCCGATCCTCTTCGACGCGATCTCGTGCAACGGCGCCAGGAAGCTCGGCGCATGGCAGCAGTTCGCCGAGCACGTGGACCGCGCGCAGCCTTCGTTCATCGTCATGATGGGCGACCAGGTCTACCTCGACGAGGACGAGCCGAACATCTTCCGCGACCACTTCGACGGCGAGCGTGCATCGCGCCGGCAGGCGATCGCGGCGAACTACCGCGCCAACTGGTCGCGCGAGCCGGTGGCGCGGCTGCTCGCCAACACGCCGTGCTACATGGTGTGGGACGACCACGACATCCGCGACGGCTGGGGGTCGCTCGCCAGCGACAGCCCGGTGGTGGCCGCGAAGTTCCCGCGCGGCGCCGCGATCTTCCGCAAGAGCGTGGAGCTCTTCGAGGACGCGCGCGACCTCTACTGGCACTTCCAGGGCTGCCGCAACCCGCGCCCCGGCGATCACGTCGACGCGCTGAACCAGCCCGACCCGGCGTTCCCGAACTACGTCGCGGGCCCGCTGCCCGCCGGCACGCGCATCGGCATGCCGTTCGTCTTCCGCTGCGGCAGGCTGATGGTGATGGTGCTCGACAGCCGCGGCGCGCGCGACGTGTTCCGCGCCGACAAACCCATCCTCGGCGACCTGCAGTGGCAGTTCGTCGACCGGGTGCTCGCCAACGTGCCGGCCGACATCGACGCGCTGGCCATCGTGACCGCGACGCCGCTCGCCACGCAGGACCCCGACGGCCAGACGCAGCGGCTGATGGGCGGGCGCACCGACGACGTCGAGGCCTTCAGGCGCGGCGACGAGCAGGAGCTCTTCCATCCGCGCAGCCGCGACTCGAAGGCCGAAGGCATCGTCAAGGCCATCGTCAGCGCCAAGGTCGAGCGCCTCGTCGGCACCAACCCGAACCTCGGCGACTTCCAGATCAGCAACCTCGACGAGGCGCGTGACCAGTGGTCGCACCGCACCTCGCGCCCCGAGCAGCGCGAGCTGCTGACGAAAGCCTTCGCGGCGCGCCTCGTCAACCGCCCCAGGGGCTTCAAGGGGCGCGAGCTGCTGCTGCTGGCCGGCGACATCCACATCGGCTGCACCTTCGAGGTGAGCGCGACAAGGCCGGTGAAGGCCAAGGCGTTTTCGCTGACCTCCTCGGGCATCAGCCAGATCGAGGACCGCCAGCCGTTCGTCGGCGTCTACGTCGACGAGGCCTTCGCGCTGACGCCGTTCATCCGCTCGGAGCTGAAGACGGTGGTGAGCCAGTTCAACTTCGGCGTCGTCACCGTCACGCCCACGGGCCACGGCGCGCAGGTGCAGGCGGCGCTGGCGCACGAGGGCAACAGCTTCGCGCTGGCGCTCGACGTGAAGGACCTGATCTGACGCGGCGCGAGCCGGCCGCGTTCAGCCGAAGCGCTGCGGGCTGAACGGCCGCAGGTCGAGCGCCGGCGCGCGGCCTTCGGCGAGGTCGGCAACGAGCTCGGCCGTCGCGGCCGACTGCGTCAGGCCGAGGTGCCCGTGCCCGAACGCGTAGAGCACGCGCGCATCGTCGCGCGCCGCGCCGATGGCGGGCAGCGAGTCCGGCAGCGACGGGCGCATGCCCATCCAGCGCGTGCCGCCTTCGGCCCGCAGCCCGGGCAGGAAACGCCGCGCCTTGGCCAGCAGCGCGTCGCTGCGCGCGAAGTCCGGCGGTGCGTGCAGGCCGGCGAGCTCCACCGCGCCGCCGATGCGCACGCCGCCGGCGATCGGCGTGACGACGAAACCGTGGCCCGGGAAGGTGAGCTGGCGCTTCAGCTCGAAGGCGCCCGGCGGCAGCGTCGTGTTGTAGCCGCGTTCGGTTTCGAGCGGGACGTGTTCGCCAAGGCTGCGCGCGAGCCCGTGCGACCACGCGCCGGCCGCGACGACCACCTGGCGCGCGTGCAGGCGCGCGCCGCCCGCGGCGAGCACCACCACCGCCTCGGGCGCCGGCACCAGCGCCTGCACCGCCGCACGCCGCAGGTGCACGCCGCGTCCGGCGGCCGCCGCCGCGATGCGCCGCACCAGCACCAGCGGATCGTCGATCGTCGCCCAGCGCGGCACGAAGGTGGCCGCGACGAGCGCCGGCGAGAGCCCGGGCTGCCAGCGGGCGATCGCCGCCGCCCCGTGCACGTGCTCGAACGCGATGCCGTGCCCGGCGCGCTTGTCCCAGCCGGGCAGCGACGCGCGCCATTCGGCTTCGCTCTCGTAGAGGTGCAGGTTGCCGTTCTCGTGCCACATCGACGTGGCGCCCGCGGCCGCCAGCAGGCGGGATGTCGCCTCGGCGGCCAGGCGGTTCAACGCCGCCAGCGCGGCGGTGCCGGCGGCGAAGCGTTCCGGCCCGCTGGCGCGCCAGAAGCGCCACAGCCACGGCGCGATGCGCGGCAGGTACGCGGGCCGCAGGGCCAGCGGCCCGAGCGGATCGAGCAGCCAGCGCGGCACACGGCGCACGATGCCGGGCGAGGCGAGCGGCTCGATGTCGGAGAAGGCGAAGGCGCCGGCGTTGCCGCGGCTCGCTCCGGCGGCGAGCCCTTCGCGGTCGAGCACGACTATGCGGCGCGCCGCGCCGCGCAGCGCGTCGCGTTCGGCGAGCGTCAAGGCGATCGACACGCCGACGATGCCGGCGCCGACGACGGCGACGTCTGCCGTGGCGGCAGTGTCGACGGCCGTCAGCGGCGGCAGCGCGTCGGCAGCAGCCGGCCCGCCCGAGGCATCGGACGCTTCAGCCACACCGGGCACCTCCGGCGCATCGGTCCCCGAGCCGCGGCATCGGCTACAGGCCCCAGGCGAACGGGTCGCGCGGGTCGACCACCACCCGCGCGTCGAGCGTCACGTGCGCGCGGCCATGGATGAAGGGCAGGATCTCGTCGCGGCCGGCAACGGCGCCGCGGCCCTCGCCACGCGGTGTGCGCTCGTAGCGCGCGGCGAACACGCTGCCGATCACGCTCTCCTGGTGCCAGGTCTCGCCCGGTGCCAGCTCGCCGTCGGCGGCCAGGCAAGCGAGCTTTGCGCTGGTGCCGGTGCCGCAAGGCGAGCGGTCGTAGGCGCCACCCGGACACAGCACGAAGCTGCGGCCGGCGCGCGCGGGTGCTCCCGCCGTCGCCAGGTGCTCGGGGCGCCGCGGCGGGCCGAGCAGCTCGACATGGTCGATCTCGGCCCCGCCCTCGCCGGTGACGCCTGCGGCGACGAGCGCCTGCCGCACGCGCTCGGACACCGCCAGCAGCTGCGGCAGGTGCTCGCGGTCGATCGGCACGCCGTGGTCGTGGCTGAGGAAGAACCAGTTGCCGCCCCAGGCCACGTCGCCGTGCATGCGGCCGTGCCCGGGCACGTCCACCGCCACGTGCCGCAGATGGCGATACGAAGGCACGTTGGCCACCGTCACGCCGCCGTCGGCATGCAGCTCGGCCTGCACGGTGCCCACCGGCGTGTCGATGGCGAGCCGCCCGGGCTGCACGCGGCCGAGCCAGGCGAGCGTCGCGACGAGGCCGATCGTGCCGTGCCCGCACATGCCGATGAAGCCGACGTTGTTGAAGAAGACGATGCCGCAGTGGCTGCCCGGGCTCGAAGGCGGCGTGACGACGCCGCCGACGATGACGTCGTGTCCGCGCGGCTCGTTGGCGAGCGCTCGGCGCCAGCGGTCGTGCTCGGCGCGGAAGCGCGCGCGGCGCTCGGCCATCGTGCCCGCGCCGAGGTCGGGCCCGCCCTCCACGACGAGGCGCGTCGGCTCGCCGCCGGTGTGGCTGTCGATGATGCGGGTGGGTGCGATGTCGTTCGCCATGGCCTCGCGTGCGCTCCTCGTTGCGCTCGCCGTGGTCGTCGGGGTGCACGACTGTACGATCAAGCGCACCGCCGCCGAGCACGTCCGCGAGAGCACAAGATGGGTCCAGCAAGCCGCCGCATCGCCTGGCAAGGCGTCTTCCCCGCCGTCACGACGCAGTTCCGCGACGACCTCTCGCTCGACGTCGACGCCACCGCGAAGGTCGTCGAAGGCCTCGTGCGCGACGGCGTCTCGGGCCTCGTCGTCTGTGGCACCGTCGGCGAAGGCACGTCGCTCGCGCGCGGCGAGAAGGTGCAGGTGATGGAGGCGGCGGTGGCCGCGGTGGGCGTCGCCGCCGCCCGCGTGCCGGTGATCGCCGGCATCGCCGAGTTCACGACCGCCAACGCCATCGAGACGGCGCGCGCCGCCGCCGCGGCGAAGGTGGACGGGCTGATGGTGATGCCGGCGCTCGTGTACTCGGCCAAGCCGCACGAGGCGGCGGCGCACTTCCGCAGCGTCGCCAAGGCCACCGACCTGCCGGTGATGGTCTACAACAACCCGCCGATCTACAAGAACGACATCACCCCGGACATCCTCGCGAGCCTGGCCGACTGCGACACCATCGTCTGCTTCAAGGACAGCTCGGGCGACACGCGTCGTTTCGTCGACACGCGAAGGCAGGTTGGCGACCGCTTCGTGCTCTTCGCGGGCCTGGACGACGTGGTCGTGGAGAGCGTGGCGATGGGCGCGGTGGGCTGGGTCTCGGGGATGAGCAACGCCTTCCCGCGCGAGGGCGAGACGCTCTTCCGCCTGGCGCGCGCCGGCCGCTTCGCCGAGCTGATGCCGCTGTACGAGTGGTTCATGCCGCTCCTGCACCTCGACGCGCGGCCCGACCTCGTGCAGTGCATCAAGTGGTGCGAGCACCGCATGGGCCGCGGCACGTGGCGCACGCGGCCGCCGCGCCTGCCGCTGCAGGGCGAAGACCTCGCGCACGTGCAGCGTGTCATGGACGAGGCGCTGGCGCGGCGCCCGGCGCTGCCGGACGTGGGGCTGCCGCTGACGGCGGGCGCCACGGCGAAGGAGAAGACGAAGGTGAGGGTCGAGGCGGCGCGATGAACCCGATGCTCGTCAACCCCGCCGACCGTCCGCCGCCGGCCGGCCATTACAGCCATGCGGCCATCGGCGCCGGGCTCGTCTTCGTCGCCGGGCAGCTGCCGGTGACGCCGGAGGGCCGCGCGCTCACGGGCGAGCCGTTCGACGTGCAGGCCAGGCAGGTGCTGGCCAACGTGCGCGCCGCACTCGAGGCGGCAGGCTCGGGCGTGCACCGGCTGCTCTCGGTGCGCGTCTACCTCGTCGACATCGCACTGTGGGGCGCCTTCAACCAGCTCTATGCCGAGTGGGCCGACGCACACCGCCCGGCACGCGCGGTGGTGCCGGTGCCGGCGCTGCACCACGGTCTGCTGCTCGAGGTGGAGGCGGTGGCGCTGGCCGGGCCGGACGAGCGCACGTCGCCCTGAGCGGCGCCGCCGCTGCGAGCGCCGCGAACGCGGCAGGCGCGCTCAGACCATGAGCGCCACGACGATGATCGCCACGCCGAGCCCGAGGTTCACGCGCACCCAGCCGCGCACGTGCGTCAGCGCCTCGGCCGCGCCGGGCATGTCGCCGCCGGCCAGCGCGCGCTCCAGGCGTGCGAAGAGCACGTAGCGGATGAAGACGAAGATGCCGGCCATCGTCAGGCCGAGCACGGCCATGAGGGTCCAGTCCAGCGGCCATCCGGCGGCCACGCCGACCGCGGCGCCCACCGCGCTCAGCCCACCCGCGGCCATGCCGAAGCCGGTGGCCAGCACGATCACCACCGCCCACCCGACGCCGGCGAAGAAACGGCGCAGCACGTCGTGCATCAGCCGCAGCCGATCGGGCGGCGGCAGCACCGGCAGCGCCGGGCGCAGGAACAGCTGCACGAAGGCCATGCCGCCCACCCACAGCACGACCGACAGCACGTGCAGCGTCTTCATCGTCGTGTAGAACATCGGCCCGAGCCCTCCTCGTCGTTCCTTCAGGCGGCCCCTGCGGCGCCGCGCTACTGCACGGCGCGCGTGCCCGGCGGCTGGTCGCGCTCCGGCGTGAAGAGCTCGCCCACGTCGACGGCATCGAAGCGGTACATCGCGCCGCAGAACTCGCAGCCGATCTCCACGTCGCCGCGCTCGGCGACGATGCCGTCCACCTCTTCTCGGCCCAGGCTGCGCAGCATGCCGCGCACGCGCCCGCGAGAGCAGGTGCAGGCGAAGCGCGGCGACAGCGGCTCGAAGACGCGCAGCGTCTCCTCCCAGAACAGGCGGTGCAGCACGCGCTCGGCCGGCAGCGCCAGCAGCTCCTCGCGCGTCAGCGTGCCGGCGAGCGTGGCGATGCGGTTGAAGGCCTCGGACAGGCCGATCTCGTCTTCGTTGCGGGCGGCCCGGCCCGGCACGCGTGCCGCGCCTTCGAGGTTGCCCTCGCCCTGCACCGGCAGGCGCTGGATCAGCAGCCCCGCGGCCAGCGTGTCGTCGGCCGCGAGCACGAGCCGCGTATCGAGCTGCTCGCTTTGCAGCATGTAGTGCTCGAGCACCTGCTGCACGCGCTGCATGGGCTCGCGCCGCTCGCCCGGTGAGCTCGACGACAGGGGCACGACACCCTGGTACGGCTGCTGTCCCGGCAGCCGATCGCGCGGGTCGAGCGTGATGGCGCAGCGGCCGCGCCCGTGCACGTTGACGAGCGCCTCGAGCTGCGCGTCGGCGCTCACGTCGCCGACGATCTTCGCCGTGGCGCGGAAGGAGAGATCGGAGGAGGCCTCGGCCACCGCCAGCTTCACCGGCCCGTCACCCTGCACCTGCAGCACGAGCGCGCCGTTGAACTTCAGGTTGGCCTGCATCAGCACGGCCGCGGCCGCCATCTCGCCGAGCAGCTCGCGCACCGGTTGCGGGTAGGCGCCCTCGGCGCCGCGCCGCGCCAGCACCTCGCGCCAGCCGTCGGTCAGGCGCACGAGCATGCCGCGCACCGGCAGGCCCTCGAAGAGGAACTTGGTGAGCTCGCTCACGTTGCGGGGGTCTGCAGCGGGCGGGTGGACGCGACGCAGCCGCTCAGCCGATGCGCTTCAGCTGCGTGCCGTGCTGCACGGCCTTCTCGACGTAGCTGTCGGCGGCGGCGCGCATGCGCTCGAGCTGCTCCGGCGTGAGCGGTCTCACCGCCTTGGCCGGCGCGCCGATGATGAGCCAGCCATCCTCGAACACCTTGCCCTCGGGCACCACGGCGCCGGCGGCGACGAGGCAGTCCCTGCCGATGCGCGCGCCGTTCAGCACCACGGCCTGCATGCCGACGAGCGCGCCGTCGCCGACCGTGCAGCCGTGCAGCATCACCTGGTGGCCGATCGTCACGCCTTCGCCGACGACGAGCGGGAAGCCGATGTCGGTGTGCATGATGCTGCCGTCCTGCACGTTGCTGCGTGCGCCGATGCGGATCCACTCGTTGTCGCCGCGCAGCACGCAGCCGTACCAGACGCTGGCCGCTGCGGCCAGTTCGACACGGCCGATGACCTGGGCGCTCTCGGCCACCCAGGCCGTCGGCGCGAGGCGCGGCGCGTCGTCGCCGAGTTGATAGATCGCCACCGGTTGCAGCTCCGCGGAGAATGGGAAGGAAAGGACGGAAACGGATGATTCTAGGGACCGAGCTGCGCCGCGAGGCCTTGTGCATCCTGGCGCTGGCCGAGCCCGCGCAGAAGGCGGCCGCGGCGCGTGCCTGGCTCGCGCACGATGCACAGGATGCGCGCGCTTGGCCCGTCGACGCCCACGCGGTGCTCCAGCCCACCCTGCCGCTGCCGGGCCGACCGGCGCGGCCCGAGCTCGTCGACCCCGCGTTCGTGCCGCGCCGCACGCCGTTCACCACCGCCGGCCGCGCAGCGCTGCTGCACGCCGTGGCACACATCGAGTTCAACGCCATCAACCTGGCGCTGGACGCGATCTGGCGCTTCCCGAACCTGCCCGAGGCGTACTACCGCGACTGGCAGCGCGTCGCCGCCGAGGAGGCGCTGCACTTCACGCTCGTCACCGAACACCTGGCCTCGCTCGGCCACGCCTACGGCGACTTCGCGGCGCACGATGGTCTCTGGGCGATGTGCGACAGGACCGCCGGCGACGTGGTCGCGCGCATGGCGCTCGTGCCGCGCACGCTGGAAGCGCGCGGGCTGGACGCCACGCCGCCGATGCGCGCGAAGTTCGCGCGTGCCGGCGATGCCCGCGCCGTCGAGATCCTGGACATCATCCTGCGCGACGAGATCGGCCACGTCGCGGTGGGCAACCGCTGGTACCGGTGGCTGTGCGAGCGCGAGGGGCTGCACCCGCTGGCGCACTACGGGGTGCTGGTGGCGCGGCACGGCGCGCCGGCGCCGAAGGCGCCGTTCAATGTCGAGGCGCGCCGGGCGGCAGGTTTCAGCGAAGCCGAGATGCAGGCGCTGGCGGGCCAGGCGCATCACCCGCGCGGGTGATGCTTCGCGTGCAACTGCTTCAGCCGCTCGCGCGCGACGTGCGTGTAGATCGTCGTCGTCGCGATGTCGGCGTGTCCGAGCAACATCTGCACGGCGCGCAGGTCGGCACCGTGGTTCAGCAGGTGCGTGGCGAAGGCATGGCGCAGCACGTGCGGCGTCAGCGGCGCGGCGATGCCGGCGACGACGGCGTAGCGCTTGACGAGCTGCCAGAACATCTGCCGCGTCATGCCGCTGCCCAGCCGCGTGACGAACAGCGCCTCGCTCGTGCGCTGCGGCCCCAGCAGCGCCGGCCGCCCCTCGGCCAGCCAGCGCGTGAGCCACGCGTGCGCTTCCTCGCCGAAGGGCACGAGGCGCTCGCGCGCGCCCTTGCCGAGCACGCGCAGCACGCCCTCGGAGAGGCCCAGGTGCAGGAGCTTCGCCTGCACGAGCTCGCTGACGCGCAGGCCGCTGGCGTACATCAGCTCGAGCATCGCGCGGTCGCGCTGGCCGAGCGGCGTGGTGGTGTCCGGCGCCGCCAGCAGCGCTTCCACCTGCGCCTCGGTCAGCGTCTTGGGCACGCGCAGCGGCTGCTTCGCGGCCAGCAGCTGCAGCGTCGGGTCGGCGGCGACGCGCCGCTCGCGCAGCGCCCAGCGGTAGTAGCGGCGGAAGACGGTGAGGCGCCGGTTGGCGCTGGTGGCGCGGCTCGTGGCATGGCGCGCGCCGATGTAGGCGAGCAGGTCAGCGCGGCCGGCCTCGTCGAGAGCGCGCGCGGCCTCGCGCGCCAGCCACGCGGCGAGCCCCTCGAGGTCGCGCCGGTAGGCCGCCAGCGTCAGCGGCGACAGGCCGTCCTCCACCCACAGGGCGTCGACGAAGCGGTCGATGGCCTCGTGGCTGCGGGCGAGAACGGCGTCGTCGCTCAACGCCGCTCAGGGCCCTTCGATCGCGACCATCGGCCCGCGCACCGCCGCGGCCTCACTCCAGCGTCAGCTTCTGCTTGGCGACCACGCCCTTGTACACCTCGTACTCGGCCTTGATCTGCGCGGCGAACTGTGCCGGCGTGTTGCCGACGATGAGCGAGCCGGTGTCCTCGATGCGCTTCCTGACCTGCGCGTCGCCGAGCGCCTTGGCCACTGCCAGGCCGACCTTGTCCACCACGTCCTTCGGCGTGCCCTTGGGCGCAAGCACCCCGTAGTAGGCCATGCGGTTCACCGCCTCCAGCCCCACCTCCTTGAAGGTGGGCACGTTCGGCAGCACCGACAGGCGCTGCGGCGCGGCGACGACGATGGGCACCAGCCGCCCGTCCTTGATGAACGGCAGCGCCGAGGGCAGGTTGTCGAAGATGATGGGCACCTGGCCGGCGACGGTGTCGTTGAGCGCCGGGCCCGCGCCGCGGTACGGGATGTGCGTCATGAAGACGCCGGCCAGGCTCTTGAACAGCTCGGTCTGCAGGTGGCCGATGCCGCCCGTGCCCGAGCTCGCGTAGCTGTACTTGCCGGGGTTCTTCTTCAGCGTCTCGAGGAAGGTCTTGTAGTCCTTGGCCGGGAAGCTCGGGTGCACGGCGATGACGTTGGGCGTCGCGGCGATGTTGATGATCGGCACGAAGTCGGTCAGCGGGTCGTAGCCGATCTTCGGGTTGATGGCCGGGTTGGCCGCCGTCGTCGAGACCGTGGCCATGCCGAGCACGTGGCCGTCGGGTGGCGACTTGATCATCTCGAGCGCGCCGATCGAGCCGCCGCCGCCGGCCCTGTTCTCGACGATCACCTGCTGCCCGAGCGCCTGCGTCATGGCCGGCGCGACGATGCGCGCGACGATGTCGGTGGTGCCGCCGGGCGCGAAGGGCACGATCAGGCGCACGGGCTTCGTCGGGTAGCCCTGCGCATGTGCGGCCAGCGGCGCGGCGAGCACCGCCGCGAGGGAGGTGAGGAGCGCGCAGCGGGCCAGGCGCACCAGGTGTCGGCGTTGCATCGGGAGGTTCTCCGTTCGGTTCATCGGTGGTGGGAAGGATCGAGGCTCAGGTGACCGGCAGGCCCAGCATGCCCTGCTTGAGCCTGCGGTGGTACGGGTGCCCGCCGACGAACGAGCGCAGCACCGCGAGATGGAAGTCGGCGCCGGCGATCGGCTCGCCGCGTGCCCGCGAGTTCAGCAGCAGCGTCGTGCCCTTGGCGGGGTCGTAGTCGAGGTCGACGACGTCACCCTTGGCCAGCTTGCCGGCCGACTCCATCTGCACGAACATGCGCTTGAAGCGCCCGTCCAGCGCCGCCAGCTCGGCCGCGCTGCTGTTGCGCCGCACGCCCTTGTCGAAGCCCTTGGCCAGCTCGACGGCCGGTGCGTCGACGAGCAGCACCAGGCGCACGCGCTTCGGCCCGGGCTGCGCCAGCACCTCGTGCTCCGAGCGCGCGACCTGCGGCAGGTACATCGCCGCGACGTAGGCCTTGAACCAGCCGGCAGCGCGCAGGCCGATGCCGTTGAGCACGAGCTCGCGGCCCGCCAGCGTGATGCGGTCGTCGAACTGCACACCTTCCAGCGAGCCGGCGCGCGCGCGCGGGGCGACGCCGGCCACGAGCAGCGCGGCGAGCGCAGCCGCCCGCAGGGCGGCGCGCCGGGGCGGCTGCGGCGGTGTCGGCCCGGGTCGCGACGAGGACGGCGGTTGAGGCATGGCGTGCGTGGCGTCGTGCGGAGTGGCTTGGGGAGCGGGCCGCTGCGAGGCCATTGTCCCCGAGCCTCGACGGACAACGCGGAGCGTGCCGCGCGCGGCGACCGGCCGCGTTGTGGGTATCCGCAACCGGGTTGTCACCGATGCGGGGCCGCCGCGCACCAGGCCGGCCACGAGCCGACAGGCAGCCGCCGAGAGGCCGGCAGGAGGTGCTGCGAGCAAGCGCCAGGGGCGCCAGGGGGCACCGGGCTGGCAGACTGGGCGCCCATGTCGATGGCCCTGCTGCTCGTCCCGGACTTCCTGCTCATCGCCGCCGGCTGGGTGATCTGCCGCCGCACCGCCTTGAACCGCCCGGTGTGGGACGGCGTCGAGCGGCTCGTGTACTACGTGCTGTTCCCGGCCCTGCTGTTCGAGGCCATCCTGCGCAGCCCGCTCGAACTGGGTGCGGCCGGTCCGCTCGCGGCTTGTGCGTTCGGCCTCACGGCCAGCGGCGTGCTGCTCGCGCTGGCCCTCGGAGCGCTGCCCGGCGTGGATGCGCGGGCGCACGCCTCCGGCGCGCAGACTGCCTTCCGCTTCAACTCCTACATCGCGCTCGCCCTCGCGTCGCGTCTGGCCGGCGCCGAAGGGCTGGCCGGCATGGCGGTCATCGTCTCGGTGTGTGTACCGCTGTGCAACGTGGCCGCGGTGTGGCCGCTCACGCGCCTCGCCGGCTCGGGCGGCCATGGCTACCTGCGCGAGCTGGCGCGCAACCCCCTCATCATCGCCACCGTCAGCGGCCTCGCCTGCAACGCCCTCGGCCTGCGCCTGCCCGAGTGGATGGCGATCACGCTCACGCGCATGGGCGCCGCCGCCCTTCCCCTCGGGCTGATGGCGGTGGGGGCCGGGCTCACGTTCGGCGCGCTGCGCGACGCGCCGCGGCTGGCCGCGGCACTGCTGGCCATCCGCCACCTCGTGCTGCCGGCGCTGGCGCTGGCGCTCGTCGCGCTGGCATGGGTGCCCGGGCTCGGGCCGCTGCAGCAGACGCTGCTCGTCACCTATGCCGCGATGCCCACGGCCTCCAGCGCCTACGTGCTGGCGGTGCGGCTGGGCGGGCACGGGGCCTACGTGGCCGGCATCGTCACGGTGTCGACGCTGCTGGCGATGGCGGGGCTGCCACTGGCGCTGTCGGCCCTGTCGGCGGTGACCGAAGCGCCGGTGGTGATGCCGCGGCGCTGAGGCCACTTCGCGATCGTTCCGGTCGGATCCGTTTCGAAGGGGAAGTATGTACTTTGCAAACCCAGAGGCGTAGACTGACGGCGTGACAGGCCGGTTCGTTACTGGTTCAGTTTGAGATGCGGCAAAGTAACAGGGGAGTGCGCGGACAATTCGCGAATTTTGTGCGCACGAATGTGAGAAGGCCGCCACGAAGGCGGCCTTTGCGCTTGCGCAGTAGCTAGCCTACGCGGCCTTCTTCAGCTTCTTGGGCGGAGGTGGCACCACGGTGGTTTCCTCTGCCTTTGCCAAGCGGGACCGCATTTGCTTCTGCTGGCGCTGTACTTCAACGGCACCGAGCAGAAGGCTCTTCATCTCAGCCTCGGCGAAGCGGCAGAGCGCATCGCGCATGAGCGGCTGATATCCAACGCCGTGCATTCCGGCGATCATCTTGAACGTCTCGATCACAGCCTTGGGCAGGCGAATCGAGATCGCTTGGAGTCCAAGCGCTTGATCGATCTTATTCTCGGTGTCCGCGTGAACCTTTCGCACGAACTCAGCCGACTTGCCAAGCGCGCCAGACTCCCACGCTTCCGCGGTTCCGACGATGCTTGTCTTGGGGGCCATCTTTGATCTCCTGGGTTGAACCTACTTGCCGTGGGTGTTGTAGATGTCTATCGACTCCCGGTCCGCGTCGAAGGCGGACTTGATGTGCACGTTGCCATCGATGAACATGAAGACGACCTTCAGCATCCTGTCGCCGTTCGTCGGGGCAACGAACCAAAGGGTCGGCGGGTCGGTCTGGTGATCCTCGCGGGTGTCCTCAAGGTATGTGCCGCACTTGTTCTCGAAGCACTGCTCGATCTCCCTGACTGACACATGGTGCTTGTCTCTGAGCTTGACAAGCACGTTAGCGGAGATGATGAGGTTGCGCATGCCCAATTGTATATACAACTGGGATCTTTCCTAGTCCTTCCTACCTATAGGGGCGATCCTGTGGCATCGTATACACACCCCAACTGGACGGGGCTTCTCCTCGGAGACGTATGGGCCTGACGGCTGGATGCGTGTACAGGGGACTGTATACAGAGCCACTTTGGCTAAGTTACGGCGCAACGCCAGAGGCCCTATGCGCGACGCCAGAAACCGGCTACAGTTGTCCCCGTTTCTGGCAGAACATGGGGTGCAACTATGGCGACTACGCCAGAAAGGCCGGCCACGCCGGCCTACACGTCCTACCGCCCGCTGATCGCGTGGCTGAACGGCTTCCGCGACACGGGGCACATCCCGATGCGCGTGGACAAGAGCCACTTGCCGAAGGCATCTGGCTCGGTCCAAGCGAGCCACCTCGCCGCGCTTCGGTTCCTGAAGCTCATAGACAGCGCAGGCAAGCCGAGTCAGGTGTTCGAGTCGTTCATCCTGGCGGACGACGCGACACGACCGCAGATACTGAATGCGATCCTCCGAGGCGCGTACCCGTTCATCTTCGAAGATGCGGGCTTCGATCTGGCTCGAGCCAGCAGCCAGATGCTGGAAGAGAAGTTCCGCGCCTGCGACATCAGAGGCAGCGCACTGCTGCGCGCCATCGCCTTCTTCCTGGCGGCGGCCAAGGATGCTGGCATCAAGCTGGCGCCAGGGCTCAAGGCGCCGACGGCGCCGCCCAGGGCTGGCAAGAGGCCCAACGGCCGCAAGGAAGTCGTCCACCCCGTGGACGAAGATGATGGCGACGATGAGCGCGATGAGGACGACAAGGGGGCGGGCGTGCTTCGCTTTGAGATCCCCATCCCAGTCAACAGGAAGGTGAAGATCAGCATCCCGGACGACTTCGACGAAGCCGACTGGACGCTTCTTCAGACGATGTTCAACGCCTACGTGCAGCGCTGGAAGGGCATCGCTGCGCCCCTGTCCAAGAAGGAGACCTAGCTAGATAGACAAACGGCCTGCTGTTGCAGGCCGTTTGAATGTTCCACGGGGCGGAGGGCTGGTGCCCGGGGTCCGGCTACCCACCTGTTCCCCTGGGGGTTCGATTCCCCTCCGCTCCACAGAACAGAGCGCGCAACAGTCCTGGCAGACGTGGGGGCAACCCGAATGCGCGCTCAGGGTTGAATGTACCAGACGCTACGCGGCAGCGTCTACGGCTTGCCTTTGGCTGGCCGGATCGTTGGTGCCCTCTTCTTCGCTGGCGGCTTCATCGAAAGCATAGCGCGCAACAGGTCATCGAAGCTGACCCCGCTTGGCTCGTCGAGCTGCTGCTCGGGCTTGTCGGGCGGCTTCGCTGGCCGCCTTGGCGGCGGCCTTGATGGCTTTCCCGACCTTGTTGCGTTCAAGCAGCCCCCTTGTAGGTCAGCCGCTTGCCGGCGATGTTCGACAGGATCATCTTCTGGCGCTGCACGTCGTCATAGCCGGGGCGATGCGGTAGTTCCAACGGAAGTCGAACTCGGTGCAGTAAGGCTGAAGGTGGGCTTCGCTGACGCTGTGGAACGTGCCGGTCAGGCCACGCTTCAGCAGGGCGAAGGAGCCTTCCACGGTGTTCGTCGTCACGTCGCCGCGGACGTATTCCTTGGCGCTGTGGTTCACGGTCTCGTGCTTGATGAACCGGCCGCCGATCTTGGCATAGACCTTCGCCTCATCGGTCATCAGCGTGGCATGGTGGGAGACATGCGAGCGCAGTAGGGGCTTGATCGTGCGGGCCGTGACTTCGGCCAGATGGAAGGAACGCTTCTCGCCCGTCTTGCGGTCCACGAGGGAGACGATCTTCATCTTGTGGTCGCCGCCACGCGCGCCCGGCTTCTGCTTGCCGACGTTGCCCCAATAGGTCTCGTCAACCTCCACCACGCCGCCGCCTTTTCCCATCGTGTTCTCCGGCACGATGTTCATGGCTTCGCGGATGCGATGCATCATGAACCAAGCGGTCTTGTAGCTGACGCCAAGCATGCGTTCGAGTTGCTTCGCGCTCATGCCCTTCTTGGTGGCGCTCATCAGGTGGCAGGCTTGCAGCCAGATGTGCAGCTTGATCTTGGACGAGTCGAACACCGTGCCGACCGTCACGGTGAATTGCTCGCGGCACTCGGCGCACTTGTAGAGGCCGGGCCGGTGGGCTTCGCCGGTCAGCTTGTAGAACTTGTCGATCACGCCGCAGTGCGGGCAGACGACGCCATTGGCCCAGCGGATCGATTCGAGATATTCGCGCGCCGCGTCGTGGTCCTGAAAGTGCGGCTGGTTGAAGATCGATTCGGCCATTTGTCGCTCCGGAATGGGAGTGACTGTGCCGGAATCTCATGGGTTTCTCAAGTACATACTTCCCTTTCGAAGAGCCCGACGCGCTCGCTATCGCGGCGCCGCCGCGGTGAACGCCGCGCGCAGGCCTTCGAGGTACTCCGGAAAGACCTGCAGGTCGTTGTGCCCCGCGCCGCGCACGCGCAGCAGGCGCGCGCCTGCCGCCGGCGGCGCACGCGCCAGCAGCCGCTGGCTGTGCTCGATACCGATGACCTCGTCGTTGTCGCCGTGCACCAGCAGCAGCGGCACCGCGAGCTGCGCGACGGCCTCGTCGGTGCGCAGCGGGTAGCGCAGCAGTGCACCCGGCACGAACGGGTAGTGCTGCGCCGCCAGCGCCTGAAGGCTTTCGTACGGGGAGATCAGCACGAGCAGGTCCGGCCTTTCCTCCACCGCCAGCCGGGCCGCGAGGGCGCTGCCCAGCGAACGCCCGACGACGACGCGCCGCTTGCCCGCATACGCCGCGCCGTGCGTGCCGACGAGGTGCTGCCAGGCCGCACGCACGTCGTCCATCAGCTGCGCCTCGCTGCGGATGCGGCCGCCGCTCTTGCCGTAGCCGCGGTAGTCGAGCATGAACAGGTCGAGGTTGTTGCGGCGCCAGAAGTCGGCGTTGCTGAACCAGCCCTCCAGATTGCCGGCGTTGCCGTGCAGGTAGAAGGCGACACCGTCGGCGTTCGGCAGCTTCAGGTGCAGCGCGTGCAGGCGCACGCCGTCCTCGCGCGGCACCCAGGCTTCGTGCACGTCGGCGCCGAAGTCGAAGCGGTGGTCCGCGGCCAGCTTCTGCGGCAGGAAGATCAGCTTCTCCTGCGCGAACCACAGCAGCAGCAACAGCGCCGCATAGGCGGCCGCCAGCGTGAGCGGGACCGACCACAACAAGGGCATCGGGCGGCGTGACGGAGCGGCCAAGGTTCGGTGCGGGCAGGGCGCGCCAAGGATAATCCGCGCCATGGTCAATCCGCGCCTGGCGCTGCTGCACCCCTACCCCTTCGAGCGCTGGCGCGAGCTGACGGCCGGCATCCGGCCGCCCGCGCACCTTGCGCCCATCAGCCTGGGCATCGGCGAGCCGCGGCACGCCACGCCGCCGTTCATCGAAGAAGCGCTCGTCAAGGCCATGCCGGCGCTCTCGAGCTACCCGCCGACGATCGGCGAGCCGGCGCTGCGCGAAGCGATCGCCGGCTGGGTGCAGCGGCGCTACGGCGTGACGCTCGACCCGGCGCGCCAGGTGCTGCCGGTGAACGGCACGCGCGAAGCACTGTTCGCCTTCGCGCAGGTGGTGGTCGACGAGACGAAGGCCGGCGCCACCGTCGCCTTCCCCAATCCCTTCTACCAGATCTACGAAGGCGCGGCGCTGCTCGCCGGCGCGCGGCCGCACTACGTGGCGAGCGACCCGGCGCGCAACTTCGCCGCCGACTGGGACGGCGTGCCGGCCGACGTGTGGGCGCGCACGCAGCTGCTCTACGTCTGCTCACCCGGCAACCCCACCGGCGCGGTGATGCCGCTGGCGGAGTGGAAGCGCCTCTTCGAGCTCTCCGACCGCCACGGCTTCGTCATTGCCAGCGACGAGTGCTACTCGGAGATCTATTTCCGCGACGAGCCCCCTTTCGGCCCGCCCATCGGATCGCTGCAGGCGGCCAAGGCACTCGGCCGCGACGACTTCCGCAACCTCGTGGCGTTCACGTCGTTGTCCAAGCGCAGCAGCGTGCCGGGGCTGCGCTCGGGCTTCGTGGCCGGCGACACGCACTGGATCAAGCCGTTCCTGCTCTACCGCACCTACCACGGCAGCGCGATGAGCGGCCTGGTGCAACGCGCCAGCATCGCCGCCTGGAACGACGAGGCGCATGTCGTCGCCAACCGCGAGCTCTACCGCGCCAAGTTCGCCGCCGTGACGCCGATGCTCGCCGAGGTGCTGGACGTGCGGCTGCCCGACGCCGCCTTCTACCTCTGGGCCGGCGTGCCAGCGGCCTGCGGCGGCGACGAGATCGAGTACGCCCGCGGCCTGCTCGCTCAATACAATGTCGCGGTGCTGCCGGGGCGCCTGCTCGCACGAGAGGTCGGCGGCCGGCCCAACCCCGGCACCGGGCGCATCCGCATGGCGCTGGTGGCCACGCCGGCCGAGTGCCGGGAGGCGGCCGAGCGCATCGTCGCCTACACGAAAGACCTGACGCGAAAGCTCACCGCATGACCACCATCGACCTCGACCTGCACCGCGCCAACATCGAAGCCGCCTGGGAGAGCCGGGCGCAGATCAGCGCCGTCAACGCGCCGCAGGTGCGCGAGCAGGTCGAGGAGGTCATCGGCGAGCTCAATGCCGGCCGGCTGCGCGTGGCCGAGCAGCGCGGCGTCGGCGACTGGGTCGTCAACCAGTGGGTGAAGAAGGCCGTGCTGCTCTCCTTCCGCCTCAACGACAACCGCCTGATGCGCGCCGGCGACCTCGGCTTCTTCGACAAGGTGCCCACCAAGTTCGCGCACCTCGACGAGGCGGCGCTGCGCGACGCCGGCGTTCGCATCGTGCCGCCGGCCGTGGCCCGGCGCGGCAGCTACATCGCCAAGGGCGCGATCCTGATGCCCAGCTACGTCAACATCGGCGCGTACGTCGGCGAGGGCACGATGGTCGACACCTGGGCCACGGTGGGCTCCTGCGCGCAGATCGGCAGGAACGTGCACCTCTCGGGCGGCGTGGGCATCGGCGGCGTGCTCGAGCCGCTGCAGGCCAACCCGACCATCATCGAGGACAACTGCTTCATCGGCGCACGCAGCGAGATCGTCGAAGGCGTCATCGTCGAGGAGAACTCGGTCATCAGCATGGGCGTGTTCATCGGCCAGAGCACGAAGATCTACAACCGCATGACGGGCGAGGTGAGCTACGGCCGCGTGCCCGCCGGCAGCGTCGTCGTCAGCGGCTCGTTGCCGGCGGTGGACGGCAGCCACAGCCTGTACTGCGCCGTCATCGTCAAGCGCGTCACCGCCGCCACGCGCGAGAAGACCTCGATCAACGAGCTCCTGCGCGACTGAACCTGCCACTTCGGCGAAGGAAACCACCGCCATGTCGAACAACCTCGAGCGCGTGCTGCGCCTGATGGCGGAGAAGAGCGCCTCCGACGTCTACATGGCGGCGAACACGCCGATCCTGATCAAGATCCACGGCCAGATCCTGCAGCTGTCGGACCAGACGCTGGCGCAGCACCAGACGCGCCAGCTGCTGGCCGAGATGCTGACGCCGCAGCAGCTCGAGGAGCTCGACGACACCGGCGAGCTCAACGTCGGCATCTCGATGCAGCGCGTGGGCAGCTTCCGCCTCTCGGCCTTCAAGCAGCGCGGCTCGATCGCCGCGGTCATCCGCTGCATCCCGTTCGTCATCCCGACGATGGAGTCGCTCGGCCTGCCGGAGATCCTGTCGCAGCTGGTGGTGGAAAAGCGCGGCCTGATCCTGATGGTGGGCGCCACCGGCACCGGCAAGAGCACGACGCTCGCCTCGATGATCGAGTGGCGCAACCAGCAGATGACCGGCCACATCCTCACCATCGAGGACCCGATCGAGTTCCTGTTCAACAACAAGAAGAGCATCGTCAACCAGCGCGAGGTGGGGCGCGACACGCAGAGCCTGCAGATCGCGCTGAAGAACGCGCTGCGCCAGGCGCCGGACTGCATCCTCATCGGCGAGATCCGCGACCGCGAGACGATGAGCTCGGCGCTGTCGTACGCGCTGTCGGGCCACCTCGTGCTGGCCACGCTGCACGCCAACAACAGCTACCACGCGATGGGGCGGATCCTGTCGTTCTACTCGCCCGAGGCGCGGCCGACGCTGCTCTCCGACCTCGCCTCCGGCCTGCGCTCGGTGGTCTCGCAGCGCCTGCTGCGCAGCAACGCCGGCGGGCGCGTGCCGGCGGTCGAGATCCTGCTCAACACCAAGCTCAGTGCCGAGCTGATCGAGAAGGGCGACCTCTCCGGCGTGAAGGAGGCGATGGAGAAGTCGCTCGCCGAAGGCTCGCAGACCTTCGAGCAGGACATCGCCCGCCTCATCAACGAAGGCGTCGTCTCGCGCGACGAAGGCATGGCCTACGCCGACAGCCCGACCAACCTGCTGTGGCGGCTGCAGAACGAGCAGACGCCGGTGTCGCGCGTCACGCCGACGAAGAAGGACGAGCCCGAGGCGGCCAGCTTCACCGAGATCGTCATCGACGTGCGCAGCGAAGAGCCGGCGCCGACCCGCAAGCCCGGCCTGCCGGTGTTCGCCGGTGCGGGCGGCGGCGGCACGCCTCAGCGCCCGTAGGCGCAGGACGGCTGCCGCTCTCCGACCCGACGCCACGCCGACCTCTCCGAGCCACAGTGACCGCGGCGCTCCGTCTCGCCGAGCTGCTCATTTCCTGCCGTTCGGTCACGCCGGCCGACGGCGGCGCGCTGGCGCTGCTCGGCGAGCGTCTGGCCGCGACGGGCTTCACCTGCGAGCGCCTCGATGCCGGCCCGACCGCCGCGAAGGATGCCCCGCAGGGCCCTGACGGGCGGGTGCGCAACCTCTTCGCCGCGCACGCCGGCGCCGCGCCGGGTCCCACCGTCGTGCTGCTCGGCCACGTGGACGTGGTGCCGCCGGGGCCGGCCGAAGCCTGGCTGAGCGACCCGTTCGTGCCGACGCACCGCGACGGTCGCCTGTACGGCCGCGGTGCCGCCGACATGAAGACGGCCGTGGCGGCGATGACCGTCGCCGCCGAGCAGTTCGTGCAGGCGCACCCGCGCCACGCCGGCCGCGTGGCGCTGCTGTTCACGAGCGACGAGGAAGGCCCGTCGCTGCACGGCGTGCGCCACGTCGTCGAGGTCTTCGCGGCACGCGGCGAGAAGCTCGATGCCTGCATCGTCGGCGAGCCGACCTCGGTGCAGCGGCTGGGTGACATGATCAAGAACGGCCGCCGCGGCACGCTCTCCGGTCACCTCGTCGTCAAGGGCGTGCAGGGGCACGTCGCCTACCCGCAGCTGGCGCGCAACCCGGCGCACGAGTTCGCGCCGGCGCTGGCCGAGCTCGCTGCCACGCGCTGGGACGAGGGCAGTGCCTTCTTCCCGCCCACCACGTGGCAGGTGAGCAACCTGCGCGCCGGCACCGGAGCGCTCAACGTCATCCCGGGCACGCTGGAGTGCGACTTCAACTTCCGCTACAGCACCGAAAGCACGCCCGAAGACCTGAAGCGCCGCGTCGTCGAGATCCTCGAGCGCCACGGCGTCGAGCACGAGATCACCTGGACGCACGGCGGCGAACCCTTCCTCACGCCGCCCGGGCGGCTGAGCGAAGCGCTTGCCGCGGCCATCGCCGCCGAGTGCGACGGACTCGTGCCCGAGCTCTCCACGACCGGCGGCACCAGCGACGGCCGCTTCGTCGCGCGCATCTGCCCGCAGGTGGTGGAGTTCGGCGTCGTCAACGCCAGCATCCACCAGGTGAACGAGTGGGTCGACGTGGCAAGCGTCGAGCCGCTCACGGCCATCTACCGCCGCACGCTGGCCACGCTGCTGGGCACGTGAAGCTCATCGAGGGCATCGAGCGCATGGCCGCGCGGCTCGACGCTGCCGGCGTGGCCTTCGGCCATGGCACGACGAACGCCTTCGACGAGGCGGCCTGGCTCGTGCTCTGGCGGCTCGGGCTGCCGCTCGATGCGCTCGACGCGCACGCCGACGACCCGCTCGACGCCGCGGCCCTGGCCGCCGTCGAGGCGCTGGTGGAGGAGCGCATCGCCACGCGCAAGCCGGCGGCCTACCTCACCGGCGAAGCCTGGCTGCACGGCGTGCCGTTCTTCGTCGACGAGCACACGATCGTGCCTCGTTCGCTGCTCGCCGAGCCGCTCGTCGAGGGAGTGTTCGAGAGCCTGCTCGGCCGCGAGCCCGCGCGCGTGCTCGACCTGTGCACGGGCAACGGCAGCCTCGCCGTGCTGGCCGCCCTCGCCTGGCCCGACGCCATCGTGCTCGGCACCGACCTTGGCGCCGAGGCGCTGCGGGTGGCGGCGCGCAACGTCGAGCGCCATGGCCTGGCCGCACGCATCGAGCTGCGCCACGACGACGGCCTCGCCGCGCTGCACGCCGGCGAGCGTTTCGACCTCGTCTTGTGCAACCCGCCGTACGTCGATGCCGAGTCGATGGCCGCGCTGCCGCCGGAGTTCCGCGCCGAGCCGGCGCTGGCGCTGGCCGGCGGGGCGGACGGCATGGACTTCGTGCGCCCGCTGCTCGCGAACGTCGCGCCGCATCTCGAACCCGACGGCGCGCTGGCGCTGGAGATCGGCCACGAGCGGCCGCACTTCGAAGCCGCGTTCCGGCAGCTCGAAGCGCTGTGGCTCACGACGAGCGCCGGCGACGACCAGGTGCTCTGGCTCACGCACGAAGAGCTGGGCACGCTTCGATGATCACCGTCCGCAACGTCACGCTTCGCCGCGGCCCGCAGGTCGTGCTGCTGGGCGCCGGCTTCACGCTCAACCCGGGCGAGAAGGCCGGGCTCGTCGGCCGCAACGGCGCCGGCAAGTCGAGCCTCTTCGCGCTGCTCACCGGGCGGCTGCACGCCGACCAGGGCGATGTCGACCTGCCGCCGCGCTGGCAGGTCGGCGAGGTGGCGCAGGAGATGCCCGAGAGCACGGCCAGCGCCACCGAGTTCGTGCTGCAGGGCGACGCGCCGCTGATGCGCGCACGCGCCGCGCTCGCCGCCGCCGAAGCCGCCGACGACGGCCACGCCATCGCCGAGGCGCACGTCGCGCTCGACGAGGCCGGCGCCTTCGACGCGCAGGCGCGGGCGCAGGCGCTGCTGCTCGGCCTCGGGTTCAAGACCGGCGAGCTCGACGCGCCGGTGTCGAGCTTCTCAGGCGGCTGGCGCATGCGGCTGCAGCTGGCACGCGCGCTGATGTGCCCGGCGGACCTGCTGCTGCTGGACGAGCCGACGAACCACCTCGACCTCGACGCGCTGGTGTGGCTGGAGAGCTGGCTGCAGCGCTTCTCCGGCACGCTGCTCGTCATCAGCCACGACCGCGAGTTCCTCGACGCGGTGACGCGCATCACGCTGCACGTCGACGAGGGGAAGGTGACGCGCTACGCGGGCAACTACACCACCTTCGAGTCGATGCGCGCCGAGCGCCTGGCGCAGGCGACCTCCGCCTACGAGCGGCAGCAGGAGCGCATCGCGCACCTGCAGCGCTTCATCGACCGCTTCAAGGCCAAGGCGACGAAGGCGAAGCAGGCACAGAGCCGCGTCAAGGCGCTGGCGCGCATGGAGCGCCTGGCGCCGGTGCTCACGGCAAGCGACTTCACGTTCGAGTTCCGCGAGCCGGCGAACCTGCCCAACCCGATGCTCGTGCTGGACGGCGTCGCCTGTGGGTACGCCGGCTCGGATCAGCCCGCCGGCGCCGACCGGGTCGTCGTGCGCGGCGTCCAGCGAACCGTGCTGGCCGGCCAGCGCATCGGCATCCTTGGCGCCAACGGTCAGGGCAAGTCGACGCTGGTGAAGACGATCGCGCGCGTGCTGCCGCCGCTGGCGGGCACGGTGACCGAAGGCAAGGGCCTGGCGATCGGCTACTTCGCGCAGCAGGAGATGGACCTGCTGCACGCCGACGACACGCCGCTGCAGCTGATGACGCGGCTGGCGCGCGGCGCGGCGGCGGCGGGCGCGGCCGGCGAGGGCACGCGCGAGCAGGCGCTGCGCAACTTCCTCGGCCAGTTCCGCTTCGACGGCGAGATGGTGCAGCGTGCGGTGGGCACGCTGTCCGGCGGCGAGCGCGCGCGGCTCGTGCTCGCGACGATCGTCTGGCAGCGCCCGAACCTGCTGCTGCTCGACGAGCCGACGAACCATCTGGACCTGACGACGCGCGAGGCGCTGTCGGTCGCGCTGAACGAGTTCGAAGGCACGGTGCTGCTGGTCAGCCACGATCGCGCGCTGCTGCGCGAGGTGTGCGACGAGTTCTGGCTCGTCACGCGCGGAGGGGTCGAGCCTTTCGACGGCGACCTCGACGACTACCAGCGCTGGTTGCTGGAGCTCAGCCGCGCCGCGGTGCGGGGCTCGGACCCGCCGCCACGACCCATGTCGGCCGCGGCGGCGCCCGTCGCATCACCCCGGGCGGCTTCCCCGCAAGGCGGGCCGCCGCCCGCCGCCTCGCCCCGCGACGACCGCAAGGCGAAGGCGCAGGCGCGCCAGAAGCTTGCCGATGCCACGCGGCCGCTGCGCGTCGAGCTGGCGCAGATCGACAAGCGGCTGGAGGCGCTGGCCAGCGAGCGCGGCTCCGCCGAAGCGGCGCTGGCCACCGGCGCGTTGCCTGCCGCGGAGATCGCCGGGTACGGGCGGCGGCTCAATCACATCGCCGCCGAGACGGCGATGCTCGAGGAGCGCTGGCTCGAGCTGCAGGGGCAGCTCGAGTCGCTGAAGGGCGATCCGGCCTGAAGGACCCCCGGCGAAGCCGCCTCAGCGGCCGTGCCGCGGATGGTCGGGGCGCGGGTCGTGGCGGTCTGGGATGCCATCGCGGTCGCGGTCATGACCGCGCCCGCGATGGCGGTGGTCGTAGCGGTTGGGAATGCCGTCGCCGTCCACGTCCCAGCGGGGGTTGTAGAGGCGGTCGTGGCGGTTCGGGATGCCGTCGCCGTCGACGTCCCAGCGCGTCGGCTGGCGATAGGCCACCGGGCGCGGCGCAACAACCACCGGGTGCACGATGTGCACTGGCGGTGGCGGCACGACGACCCGGGCCGGGACACCGGGCGACCCGATGGTGACGGACCAGCGCACGTCGGGGCCGGAGTGCGCCTGCGCGGCGGTGGCTCCGGCCAGGCCGGTGCCCAGCGCGAGGAAAGCGATCACGAGACGGCTGCGATTCATGGAGGGCTCCTTGGCGTTGTGCGGGTCGGGGGCCCGTGCCGCCGGCCTGCCTGCCGACAACGGCCCCGCCCGGGTCGGCGATCACCGCCCGATGCTTCTGCCGAGTAAAGCTCTGTGAACCCGCGGCCGGCCCACGCGCGCCGCGTCGGCGCGTGGCATTTAAGTTGTACGCAATTGAATTGCGTGCTATAGTCTTGGCCATGTCGCCGTCTCGCCGCTCCGCCGCCTCCGATCCGCGCTGGCTGCAGCTCGACCACCAGCTGTGCTTCGCGCTCTACGCCGCGTCGCTGGCGATGACCAAGGTCTACAAGCCGCTGCTCGAGCCGCTCGGCCTGACCTACCCGCAGTACCTGGCGATGCTCGTGCTGTGGCAGGACGACGGCCTCACCGTCTCCGAGCTCGGCGAGCGCTTGCAGCTCGACTCGGGCACGCTGACGCCGCTGCTCAAGCGGCTCGAGGCGGCCGGCCTCGTGCAGCGCCTGCGCGACGCCGAAGACGAGCGCCGCGTGCGCCTGCGCCTCACCACGGCCGGCCGCGCGCTGAAGGCGCGCGCGCGCGCCGTGCCCGAGGCGATCGCCAGCGCCAGCGGCTGCCGCCTCGACGAGCTCGGCGCCCTCACCGCGAGGTTGCACGCGCTGCGGCGCCAGATCTCCGCCTCCACCCCTCATGCGGCCTGAGCGGCCGCACGCATCCGCATCGCACCCCCAACGAAGGAGTCATTGCCATGGCCATCGACAAGGCGCTCTACACCGGCACCGCCCGCACCACCGGCGGCCGCACCGGCCACACCGAATCCACCGACGGCCGCGTGCGGCTGCAGCTCTCGACGCCGAAGGAACTCGGCGGCGACGGCGGCCCGGGCACCAACCCCGAGCAGCTGTTCGCTTCGGGCTACTCGGCCTGCTTCATGGGCGCGATGAAGGCGGTGGCGGCGCGCCAGAAGGTGGCGCTGCCGGCCGACACGTCGATCACCGCCGACACCTCGATCGGCCCGATGAGCGGCAAGCCGGGCGCCTTCGGCATCGCGGTGAAGATGGCCATCAACGTGCCCGGCATGGACAAGGCGGCCGTGCAGGCCCTCGTCGACACGGCTCACCAGGTGTGCCCGTACAGCAACGCGACGCGCGGCAACATCGACGTCGAGCTGACGGTCGTCTGAAGCCCGGGCTGCACGGGGCGCGGGCGGGGCCGCGCCCGCCGGCGCCACCCAGAGGCTACCCGGCCATCAGGTCGAGCATCAGCTCGATGCGTGCCTGCGGCGCCGTCAGCATGCCCGCCGACGGCAGCGAGTCCGGTCTCGCGCCGACCACGCCACCGAGCTGGCAGCGCGAGGCGCGGCGCACGACCACCCCCGCGGCTTCGGCCCGCCGCGCCGCCTCCACCAGCGCGCGATGCACGCTGCCGTTGCCGGTGCCGGCGATGACGAGGCCACGCGCGCCGGCGCGCACGAGCGCGTCGATGAGCTCGCCGCGCGCGCCGGCGTGGCTCATGACGATGTCCACGATCGGCCACGCATCGGCCGGCGGCATCGACTCGCAAGCGCGATGCAGCGGCGTTTCGGGCCACGGCCGGAACCGCTGCAGTCGGCCGTCGGCCAGGACACCCAGCGCACCGGCATCACCGGCATCGAACGCGTCGACCCGGTAGCCATGCACCTTGCGCAGGTCGGCCCCGGCGTAGACCCTGCCGCCGAAGGCGACGAGCACGCCACGCGCATCGGGCACCTGCATCAGCGTCACGGCATCGAGCAGGTTCTGCGGGCCGTCGGCCGAGAGCGCCGTGGCCGGGCGCATCGCCGCCGTGAAGACCACGGGCTTGTCGGCCCGCAGCGTGCGGTGCACGAAGTACGCCGTCTCCTCCAGCGTGTCGGTGCCGTGCGTCACGACGACACCCCTCACGTCGGGCCGCGCCAGCAGCGCCTGCAGGCGTTCGCGCAGCGCCAGCCAGGTGCGATGGTCCATGTCGCAGCTGTCCAGTTGCGCCAGCGTCTCGGCTTCGATGCCGCGGCCGGCCAGAGCCGGCACGGCGGCCACCAGGGCGTCGGCGCCCAGCTGCCCGGCCTGGTAGCCGACGTGGTCGTCGGCGCGCGCCGCCACACCGGCGATCGTGCCTCCGGTGGCGACGACGACGACGTGCGTGGCGGCAGGCCCGCTGGGCGAGGTGGGGCTCGGCATGCTTGGCAACTCCTGCGTTCTGGATGAAAATACAGCCACTGGATAAACAGCCAGCCGAACCTGCCCGGGTTGGCGGTCTCAGTCGGGGGCGCAGCGCCGCCGGCCAAGCCGGGCTCGCGAGGCGGCCGCAAGCGCCATGGACGAAAGCCCCAAGCTCACCGCCCGCCAGCAGCAGATCCTCGACCTCGTGCAAAGCGCCATCGAGCGCACCGGCGCCCCGCCCACGCGCGCCGAGATCGCCGCCGAGCTCGGCTTCCGCTCGCCGAACGCCGCCGAAGAGCACCTGCAGGCGCTGGCGCGCAAGGGAGTGATCGAACTCGCCCCGGGCACCTCGCGCGGCATCCGCTTGAAGTCTGACACACTGCGCGCGCTCAACGCCGCACGCCTGTCGCAGTACGGCAAGCAGTACGCGCTGCCGCTGCCCAGCCTGGCGCAGCTCACGCTGCCGCTCGTGGGCCGCGTGGCCGCCGGCAGTCCGATCCTCGCGCAGGAGCACATCGACCAGACCTTCCTCGTCGAGGCTTCCCTCTTCCAGCGCCGCCCCGACTTCCTGCTCAAGGTGCGCGGCATGAGCATGCGCGACGCCGGCATCCTCGACGGCGACCTCATCGCCGTGCAGAAGGCCCACGAGGCGAAGAACGGCCAGATCGTCGTCGCCCGGCTCGGCGACGACGTCACCGTCAAGCGCTTCCGCCGCACCAAGGCGGGCATCGAGCTGATCCCGGAGAACCCGGAGTTCCAGACCATCGTCCTGCCGCCCGGCACCGAAGGCTTCGCCCTCGAAGGGCTGGCGGTGGGGCTGATCCGCAACACGATGCTGATGTAACGGCGGCCGCCCCGGGCATCAGGCACGCCCCGGAGCTTTCGTCCACGTTCGCGCGCACCTGCCGGTGCGCCCGGTGTGCCTTGCGCCGCCAGCGGCGAAAAGCGGGCGCCTTCCAGCGCTGATCGACGCTTCCGACACCCCCTCGCCGGGCGAGGATGCGGCCAAGCCGGGTGAATTTCCGGCAACCGTGTCCGATATCACAACCATGCCCTCGTCGTTGTTGCCCACCGAAAGCCCGCGCCAGCGCGCCGCGCGCCCCGGCCGCGTGCTGCGCTTCGCGAGTTCGTCCGCTGGCCCGAGCACGATCAGCTCCCGGCTCGAATCCGCCCCGCCGTCATTGCGTCACGCGCCGGATTCCGCCTGGCAGCGCTTCATGTTCTGGCTGCTGGCGCCGGCGCCGCAGGACGCGGCGCCCCCGCTGAACCGGCTGCCGGCCGTGCGCGAGGAGTTCCTGCTCGCCATCGCCGACCTGCCCGGCCAGGCCGCACACGCGCTGCGCCACCGCATCGTGCACGCCAGCTCGCTGCGCGACCTGTGGCATCTGCGGGCCGAAGTCTTCAGCCTCGTCGGCCTGGAACATGCGCAGCTCGAGGCCGAGCGGCGCGTGCAGCGCCTCAACCGGCACTTCCCGATGCGGGCTTCGCGCTCGCAGTTCGGCAGCCTGGGAGCCCTGTGATGTCGAGGCCCGCCACCGCACCCCGCGATTACACGCGCGGCGCCGCCATGGGCGACCGCCACGCAGCGATCGCCGCCCGCCGGTCCTTCGTCGCGCTGAAGCTCACCTTCGCCGATGCGGCCGCGGCGCTCGAAGGCCACCAGGCGCACTGGCTGCGCCAGCAGGTGCGCGCCGCCGAGCAGCCGGTGGACCTCTGGCTGCTGCGGGCCCCGCTCTTCAGTGCTCTCGCCGGCGCCTCGCCCGAGCGTCGCCGCATGCGCCAGCGGCTGCGCCGCGCACTCGAGGCCGTGTTCGCCGAGCCGCAGCCGACGACGGCCTTCGCCGCGGCGTTCTAGGCGCGCCCGGCTCCCCGGGGTACCGGCGCGCCCCGGGCGCGCGCCTCACGCCGCGCGCACGCGCGCCTTGAACGTGCGCCTGAACTTCTCCACCTTCGGCGCCACGACGAACGCGCAGTAGCCCTGCTGCGGGTGGTTGGCGAAGTAGTGCTGGTGATAGTCCTCGGCGCGCGAGTAGTTGGCCAGCGGCGCCAGCTCGGTGACGACGCGCCCGCGATGCGCCTGCTGCGCCTCGGCCACCACCTCGCGCACCACCGCTTCCTGCGCGGGCTCGTGCCAGTAGATGCCGCTGCGGTACTGCGGGCCCACGTCGTTGCCCTGGCGGTTCAGCGTGGTCGGGTCGTGGACGTGGAAGAAGATCTCGAGCACCTCGCGCAGCGTGATGCGCGCCGGATCGAATCGCACCTGCACCACCTCCGCGTGGCCGGTGTCGCCGCGGCACACCTGCTCGTAGCTCGGGTTCTTCACGTGGCCGTTGCTGTAGCCGCTCTCGACGGCGAGCACGCCGTCGACCAGCTCGTAGACGGCCTCCAGGCACCAGAAGCAGCCGCCACCGAGGGTGATCGTCTCGGTGGCAGCGGGGCGGGTGGTCGTGTCCATCGTCGAAAGCTCCTCGGTGCACGCCGCAGCGGGCGCCAGACCGGATGTCGGCGCCGCCCGGGCTGTCCTTACACTCGGCCCCGATTATCCGAAGCACCTCGCAGGAGCGCGCGGACGTGAACGACTTCTTCCTCTGGCTCGGCATCGGCCCCTGGCGCGGCGTGCTGGCGGCGCTGCTGATGCCGCCGGTGCCCTTCCTCGTGCTGATCTTCTTCGGCGCGCGCCTGTTCGCGCGTTACCGCGTGCGTGCCTGGATCGTCGTGCTGCTCGGCTGCCTGGGCACGTGGGCCGCGAGCACCAACGTCGTCGGGTACGGCCTCACGCACTGGCTGCTGCCGCCCACGCGATCGCTCACGCCCAACGAGGTGGGCGACCTGAAGAAGGCGCCGCGCACGGCCATCGTCGTGCTTGGCGCCGGGCACCGCGACCTGGCCTCCGAGTACGGTGTATCGGAGCTGCAGCCGATGGGCGTGGAGCGGCTGCGCTACGGCCTGTGGCTGTCGCGCCAGACCGAGCTGCCCGTGCTGTTCAGTGGCGGGCGCGCGCACGGCTCGGCGCCCGGGCCGGGCGAGGCCGAGATCGCCGCCCGCACGGCCGAGCGCGACTTCGCCCGGACGCTGCGCTGGACGGAGAACGAATCGCGCGACACGCGCGAGAACGCGCTGCGGTCGGTGGCGCTGCTCAGGCGCGAAGGCATCGAGCGCATCGTCGTCGTCACGCACGGCTACCACATGCCGCGGGCGATGGACAACTTCCGCCGCGCCACCGAGGCGGCCGGCGGCAACGTGCAGCTCGTCGCCGCGCCGATGGGCATCACGCCCTGGTTCCAGCCGCGTGCGCTCGACTTCGTGCCCACGCGCAGCGGCTACAACCAGGTGCTGCTCGTCCTGCACGAGTTCTTCGGGCGGCTGATCGGCGCCTGAGCCGGGCTTCCGCCCGGCGCCCGAGGGGCGCCCGAGCGGAAGTGGCTCGCAGGCCGCTCGCGCCCGGCCCACGCCCGCTCGAACCGCCCGCGCTTGGAGCCTGGCGCGAGCCCTGCGAGCCGAAGCGCACGCACTCGCTGCGCCGCGCCACCCTTCGCTCCTGCCTCGTTGCGGCTACCAGACCAGCGCGACGACGAAGATGCCCACCATCACGCAGGCGATGACCACCTTGGCCAGCATGCCCGCCAGCAGGCCGAGCCAGGTGGCCACGCCCACCTTCACCGCCTGCCCATGGCTGCGCCGCGCGAGGTACTCGCCCGCTGCCGCACCGACGAGCGGCAGGAAGAGCACGCCGACCAGGCCGAACAGCAGCCCCGCCACCGTGCCCAGCGCCGCGCCGATCAGCGCCTGGCGGCTCGCACCGGCGCGCTGCGCGCCGAGCAGGCTGGCCACGTAGTCCAGCACCCAGGCGACGACGGCCAGCACGCTCAGCAGCGCCAGCGTGCCGGTGCCGACGCGCGTGAAGTCGTCGATCCACGCCCCGAGCACGATGCCGCCGAGGATGAACGCGGTGCCCGGCAGCGCCGGCAGCACCGTGCCGGCCAGGCCGACGACGATGAGCGCGATGCTGGCAAGCCACAGCAGCGTGGTGGTCACGGGTTGCGGGTCTCCTTCTTCGGGGTCTTTCGTGGAGGGCTTCCGTTCGTCGCCGGCATGGCGGCCGGTGCGGCGGCTCCACGCGACGCGCCGGCGCGATGCTAGCGACGCCAGCCCCGGTGGGGTCTTTGCCGCCGACGCCGCGTTTGCCTCACACTGTGCGCCTTCGGGGGCACCGGCGGGAACGCCGCAGCGCCCGGCAACCAGACGGAGAAGTCGTGATCAAGACCTCGTGGATCGGCGCTGTGGCGCTGGCCGTTGCGGCGGCGTTCATCGCCACCGACGCCGACGCACGTCGCCTGGGCAGCGGCAAGTCGATCGGCACCCAGCGCAACATGCCCGAGCGCACCGCGCCGCAGCAGGCGAACACGCCGCCGGCACAGCAGGCCCAGCCGGCGCAGGGCGGCGCCACCGGCCAGCA
>JAHCKS010000059.1 GCA_026125665.1 Rubrivivax sp. | reverse complement strand
TCGCGCACGCCGCGACCTTCGTCGCGGCCCTCCCGACGATCGGGCCGATCGGCCCGATCGCGCCGGTCGGCACCGAAGCCGCTGCGCCCGTCGTCGGCCGCCGCGTCGCGCGGCGGGGCCGTGCGCACCGTCGGCACCCGCACCACCGGAGGCGGCGCAGCCTGCACGAGCGGCGCGCGGTGCACGTCGGGCACGTTCACCACGGCGCGCGCCACCGGCTCGCGGCGCGCCAGCACGTCGCGCGACACCACCGTCACCGCGCCGGGCACGCCCTGGTTCGTGTAGGCGATGGGACCCGTGGGCACGGTGCGCGGATGCCGCGGGTCGTGGAAACGCGGATGGCGGTTCACGCGGTCGATGTACACGGGAGTCACGCGGTAGTACGGCACGTACCACTCGCGCGGCGCCAGAGGCACCCAGCCGATCGGCGCGCCGATATTCACCGACACGCTGAATGCGGGCCCGCCGACCCAGGCCACGAGTGCCGGCGCGTACACCGGCCGCTGCACGTAGCCGCCAGGTGCCCAGCACCAGCGGCCGCGCCAGTGGACCCAACGCCCGTAGTGGAACGGCGCGAAGCCCCAGGGCGCCTCGTCCACCCAGGTCCAGCCCCAGGGGTGCACCCACACCCAGCGGCCGTAGCGGTACGGCGCCCAGCCGCTGCGCACCTCGTAGGGGTACCACACGGTGCCGTAGTCGGGGTGGCGCTCCCACTGGCCCCAGCGGTCGAGGTCCTCGGCGCCGGTCATCTCCGGCGAGACGTGGCTCGATCGCGCCAGACGCTCGTCGCGCTGGTCCTCGGCACGCACCCAGGCCGCAAAATCGTCGTCGGGCAGGCCGCGCCAGACGTGGCGCAACTCGCCGCTGCGCACGTCGCGAAAGAGCTCCAGCCGCTGGCCGGTGCCGGCGGTGAGGCGCCGCGCGTCGTCGACGCGCAGGTCGCCGACCCAGCTGCCGGCCCAGGTGGTGTCGTTGCGGCGGTCGATGCGGTAGTGCCCGGCGCGCAGCGGCAGCAGCCGGGCCTCGTCGGTGACCACCTCGATCTCGGAGGCCATCTCGCGCGAGCGCACGCGCAGCGCCAGTTCGCCGGCGGCGAGGCTGAAGACCATGCGCTCGTCGTCCAGCCGCAGCACCTCGAGCTCGGTGCCACCGCCCAGCCGCAGCACCGTGGAGCCGATGCGCACGTCGACCCGCGCGCCGCCGGTCGTCGAGAGCCGGTCGCCGGTGGTCAGCGGCCGGTTGCGCTCGGCGTCGCTCCAGCGCTCGTCCTGGTGGTCGTAGAGGGACACGTTGCCCTGGATGTCGACGATGCGCCCGACGCGCCCCGGCGGGTCGGCTTCGGCTGCCGCTGCGCCCGCCGACCCGGTGGCGCGCACCGCGCCGGCAGCCGCCCAGAGCAAGGCGCCGGCGGCCAGCCCGAGCATCAGCGTGGCGAACCCGCGTGCACGGGGCCCGGGCCGCGCGGCGGGCACGAAGCCGCGCGCGGCTGTCTGGGAGCGTGGTTGGTCCATGTGCCTCGAACGCGTGCGCCGGGCGCAACGATGACCGAAGCACCCATCCGGTGGGGTGTCCCGCGTGTAAAGCCGTGTTTCCACGCGGGCGGTGCGCGACACGCTGGCCGATGCTCGGTGCCACGACAGACCTCGGGAGCCCTCGATGAGTTCCGCCCAGCCCGGCCCCCGCGCCACCACCGGCAGCGCAAGCTACACCACCCTCACGCTCGCCACGCAGCCCGCGGAGCCGCGCATCGCCCGCCTGACGCTGAACCGCCCGGCGCGGCTGAACGCCATCAACGAGCAGGTGCCCGGCGAGATCCGCGCCGCGGTGCAGCAGGCCGAGGCCGACGACGACGTGCACGTCATCGTGCTGGCCGGCGCCGGCCGCGCCTTCTGCGCCGGCTACGACCTGCAGGAGTTCGGCGCCGGCCGTGCCGAGCACCCCTGCCAGCAGGAGCGGCAGCCGTGGGAGCCGACCGAGGACTACGCGGTGATGAAGCGCTACACCGAGGACTTCATGGCGCTGTGGCGCTGCCGCAAGCCGACCATCGCCATGGTGCACGGCGTGGCGCTGGCCGGCGGCAGCGACATCGCAATGTGCTGCGACCTGCTGGTGATGGCCGACGACGCGAAGATCGGTTATCCGCCGGTGCGCGTGTGGGGCTGCCCGACGACGGCGATGTGGACCTACCGCCTCGGCCCGATGCGCGCCAAGCAGCTGATGTTCACCGGCGACATGATCGACGGCCGCACCGCCGCCGCCTGGGGCCTGGCGACGATGTCGGTGCCGGTGGCGGAGCTCGAGCCGGCGACGCTCGCGCTGGCCCGCCGCATCGCCGGCGTGCCGCGTGCGCACCTGGCGATGCACAAGATGGTCGTCAACCAGGCGATGCTGACGATGGGGCTGGAGCAGACGCAGATGTTCGCCACGCTCTTCGACGGCGTCACGCGGCACAACCCCGAAGGCCTGTGGTTCCGCCGCCAGGCGCAGGTGCACGGCTTCAAGAACGCCGTTCAGTGGCGCGACAGCGGGCGGGCGATTCCGGAAGGCGACGAGGCGCGCGCGCTGATCGCCGAGCTCGAGCGCGAGCTTGCCAGCGGCCGGCCGGCGCGCTGAGCAGCGCTGCCGCCGGGCCCACGCACCGCAAGCGGCGCGCATTGCGTCGGGCATGCCTCGGCGGCCGAGCCGCTCATCGCCCGCCGGCGATGGCCCGCACGAGCGACCGCAGCTCCAGCGGCGGCGCCTCCGCGCGCCCCGCCGGGCGCGCACCCGGCCGCGCACCCGGCCGCGCGGACGGCAGGGCGTTCAGTGCCTCGGTCGCACGCCGCCGGTCCGGCACCTCCAGCCGCGGCTGCGTCAGGTACCAGGCGAGCTGCCGGCGCGCCGTCTCGACATCGCGCTCGCTCAAGCGCACGAGGGCGTCGCAGAGCACCACCTCGAGCAGCGAGGCGACCAGCTGCGTGCGCAGCGCCGCCTCGGCGGCCTCGCGAACGCGTCGGCGCGCCGCGGACATGTCGCCTCTGGCCAGCGCCGCGTGCGTGAGCACGTTGCGCGCCTGCGCCGCGATCTCCGGCCGCTGGCCGCCGGCCAGCAGCTCCAGCGTGCGCCGGCACATCGCCTCGGCCTCGTCCAGGCGGCCGAGTTGCACGAGGGTCTCGGCGAGGTTGACCATGAGCCCGGTGCGCGCGGCGTCGAGCCGGTGTTCGTCGCACAGGCGCAGGCCCTCGGTCAGCGCCTCCTCGGCCTGCGCGAAGCGGCCGAGGTCCAGCAGCATCAGCCCCTGGTTCGACAGCCCCAGCGTGACACGCAGCCAGTCGCCCGCGGCACGCTGCACCGGCAGCCACTCGGCCATGATCGACAGCGCCTGTTCCACGTGGCCCAGTTCGCGCTCGACCAGCGCCAGGTTGGCCTGCGCGAGCGAGAAGGCGGCCTGGTCGCCGGCGGCACGTGCATGCGTCAAGGCCCGCTCGAGCAGGCGGCGCGCCGCCGGTGCCTGCCCGCGCTGGTAGGCGCTGACACCGAGCACGCTCAGGCACTGCGCCAGAAGCTCCCGGCGGCCGGCGGCGCGCGCCGCCGCGATGCCGCGGCGCGCCGCCTCCTCGGCCTCGGGCAGGCGATGGCAGCGGTAGCACAGCTGCCCCAGCGCCGTCTCCAGCCGCGCCACGAACTCCGGCGGCGCGTCGCTGCAGCGCGCCGTCTGCAACAGCGACAGCCCCTCGGTCATCTGCGCGCGCACGACGAAGAAGTGCCGCAACGCCCCCACCGCATCGCCGAGCGGGCCGAAGTGGCGCTGCGCCACGCCCCAAGCCCAGGCCTGGCGGCAGTTCTCCAGCTCGCGGCCGATCTCGTCGATCGCCTCGCTGTCGCCCTTGCCGGCGCGCGGCGCGAGCTGCGCCAGCCAGCGCAGGAAGTACAGCGCCAGGCGCTCGCGTTCACCGGCGCCGTCGCGCAGCCTGGCGGCGGCATAACGGCGGATCAGCGGGTGCAGCGCCACGCGCCCTGCCGGCTCGAAGTGCAGCAGCGACTTGTCCGCCAGCGCGCCGAGCAGCGGCGGGCTGGTGCGTGCCACGTCGGCCGCGGCGGCGAGCGTGAAGCTGCCGGGGAACACCGACAGCGCGGCCAGCACGCGCTGCTCGTGCGCCGCCAGCCGCTGCCACGAGCGCGCGAACGTCGCCTCGACGCTGCGGTGCTCCGGGCGCTCGTCGCCCTCTTCGGCGCTGGCCAGCAGCGCCAGGGACTGCCGCAGCTCGGCACCGATCTCCGCCACCGTCAGCCGCCGCACCCAGTGCGCGGCCAGCAGCAGCGCCAGCGGCAGCCCGCCGAGCGAACGCACGAGCGCCGCCATCGCCGGCCCTTCGCGGCCGGCATCGAAGTCGGGTTGCACGTTGCGGGCTCCGGCCACGAACAGCCGCACCGCGTCGCTGTCCAGCGCATCGGCCGAGCCCGCGTGCGCGGCCGGCAGCGACAGGCCGCGCAGCTCGAGCAGCTTTTCGCCGGGCACGCCCAGGCGCTCGCGCGAGGTGGCGACGATGCGCAGCCGCGGCGCGGCATCGAGCCAGGCCTGCACCAGCGGTGCGACGCCGGCCAGGTGCTCGCAGTTGTCCAGCGCCAGCAGCGGCGCGCCGGCGGCCGACTCGGCCAGCGCGCGGCTGGCCGCCTGCTGCGGCGACTCGCCCGCATGCGGCTGCACGCCGAGCTCGCCGCACAGCCTGAGCGCCGCCTGCGCCGCGTTCAGCAGGTCGTCCAGCGCGAGCCAGCGCGCGCCGTGGTGCGCGGTGCCCTGGCGCAGCAGCGCCTTCAGCAGCGCACTCTTGCCCATGCCGCCCGGCCCGACGATCGTGACGAGCCGCGGGCCGCCTTCGCCCAGCAGCGCGCGCAGCGCGGCCAGCTCGGCCGCGCGGCCGATCAGGCCGGCGGCGGCCGGTGACGTGCCGGCGAGCTGCGCCCGCACGCGCGCCGACGGCTCGACGCCGAGCTCGTCGTCGAGCCGCTGCGCGTAGGCACGGTAGGTCTCGCGCTGCTCGGCGTGTCGCTGCGCGGCACGCTGCGCGCCGAGCAGCGCGACCATCGCGTCCTCGTCCAGCGGATCGTCGGCCAGCAGCGCGCGCGCCAGCGTCTGCGCGCGCGGCGGGTCGTCGGCCAGCTGGGCCAGCCGGGCGCGCGCGGCGACGTGCCAGTCGCGCCGGTGCTGCGCGCGCTCGGCGTGCAGCCACTCGGTCCAGGCGGCGTTGTCGGGGTCGTCGAGCCCGTCGAGCAGCACGCCGTCCTGCGCCGCCAGCGCGTCGGCCCAGCGGCCATCGCGCTGCGCCCGCTCGAACCGCTGCGCGTCGCTCGGCGGCGCCCAGCGCAACGCGTCGGCGGTCGCCTCGAGCGGCGCCTGCAGGCCCGAGCCGCGCACGAGCTCGTGCGCGAAGTGCCAAGCCTTGCGCAGATTCGTCAGCGCACGGGCGCGCGGCAGGCCGGGCCACAGCAGTGCGGCGAGGTCGCGCCGCGGCACCCAGTCGCCGCGCAGCGCCAGCAGCGCCAGCAGCGCCGTGCGCCGCTGCGCCGGCCAGGGTGGGGCCGCACCGCCGCTCCGCGCGACGACGGGGCTGCCGTAAAGGCGAAGCGAGCAAGGTGCAGCGGGATCGTCGTTCTCGGCGAGGCGGCGGGCGCGGGCCAGGCGCGGCGCCGGGCTTTGTCGTCCGGCCGCGGCCGGACGCGTCCGCCGCCACGCCACCGGACGGAACCGGGCGCGCCAATGTACGCCGGCGCCCGCAGCGCCGCGCGCTTGTCGCCGCCGCGCCCGCCCTTCGTCGGCAGGACGGCGCGGGACGACGGGACGCCGCGGAACGGCGCGGAACGCTGCCCTCCTAGCCTGCGTTCCCGCGGGTGGCCCTCACCCGAACGACCCGAACCGCAAGGAGAAACCGCATGACCTCGTCGTCGTGGATGCTGATCGAATCGCGCGACCCGTTCGCACCCGCGGGTGGCGGCTGGTGCACGAGCTTCGCGCTCGCACTGGCCGCGGCCGGCCAGCCGGCCAGCGTGATGCTGGTCAACAACGGCGTGTTCGCGGCACGCCGTGGCGCCCGCACCACCGACCTGGCGCGCCTGCACGCGGCCGGCGTGCCCGTGTTCGCCGACAGCTTCTCGCTCGCCGAACGCGGCATCGGCGCGGCGCGCCTCGCGCCCGGGGTGTCGGCGGCGCCGCTCGATGTCGTGGTCGAGCGGCTGCTCGATGGCACCAGGGTGCTCTGGCACTGAACTGCACCGGAGGAATCCCGCATGAACCCGACCCTGAGCTTCGCGCTGATGGACGCGCCTTTCGAGAGCGCGCGCTCGACCGCCGCGCACCGCCTCATCGCCGCCGCGGCGCGCCGCGGCTGCCACGTCAAGGTCTTCGCCTACGAGGGCGCGGTGATGCAGCCGTTTGCGCTGCAGCAGCGGCATGCCAACGCCGTGCACGGCCTGTCGGTGGAGGAGGAGAACCACTGCCTGCCGCGCGAGGTGATCGGCGAGCTGATGCTGCTGGCCAGGCAGACCGGCGGCAGCCTCGAGTGGATCAACTGCGGCCTGTGCGTCGACGAACGTGGCGCCGGCCAGTGCATCGACGGCGTGCGCCGCGGCACCCCCGCCGACTTCTGGCAGCAGGCGCGCGACGCCGTCAACACGCTCGTCATCGCCACGCGCGAGTGACGCCCCGCGACACGCATCAACGGGAACCACCACCATGAAGGTACTGAACATCGTCGAATCGGCCTACCGCGCCACGCTCGAGGAGCAGGACGACACCGTGCTGTGGCTGACGCAGGCACTGCGCGGCGCCGGCGCCGGCGCCGACGTGCTGCTCGTCGGCAACGCCGCCAACTACGCCGTGCGCGGGCAGGACGCCGGCGGGCTGCAGTTCGGCCGCTGGCGGCAGACGCAGCCGCCGCGCATCGAGCGCGACCTCGCGGCGCTGATGGCCAAGGGGGCGCAGGTCTTCGTGCTGCAGGAGGACCTGGCGCGCCTGGGCATCGAGGCCGGCGAGCTCGTCGAAGGACCGCAGCCGCTGCCCTTTGCCGGCCTGCCGTCGCTCGCGGCCGGCTACGACCGCCTCTGGCACTGGTGAGGCCCGTCGGGCGCGCCTGGCCGTGCCTGGCCGCGCCCGCCCTGCCCATCGCCCCGACCGACCCGTCCAACGAGGAGACACGAGATGTCGCTGCGCCCGCTGATCCGCGCCACCCTGGCCTGCCCGGCCCTCGGGGCGCTGTCTACCCTGGCCGTCGCGCTGCCGCTGCTGCTGCACGGCCAGCCCGCCACGGCCGCCGGCCCGGGCGCCGACCCCCGCGGCGCCTTCCTCGCGGCCAACTGCGCCAACTGCCATGGCACGCAAGGGCGCGCCGAAGGCGCGATGCCGCCGCTGGCCGGCCGGCCCGCGGCGCAGACGGTGCTGGCGATGCGCCAGTTCCGCGACGGCCAGCGGCCGGCGACGCTGATGCACCAGATCGCCAGGGGCTACCGCGACGACGAGGTGGCGGCGATCGCCGCGTACTTCGAGGCGCAGAAGTGAAGGCGCAAAGCCGAAAGGAACACAGCATGCATCGCTCCAGCCCCCTGCCCCGCGACACGCGCGCCGGCACCCGGTCCTTGTCGCGCCGCGCGGCGCTGGCCGCCACGCTGGCCGGCGGTGCCGCGCTCGGCGCCGCGCTTGGCGGCTGCGCAGCGCCGCCCGCCCGGGCGAACCACCTCGGCCGCGTCGTCGTCGTCGGCGGCGGCTTCGGCGGCGCCACGGCCGCGAAGTACCTGCGCCTGTGGTCCGCCGGCGCGATCGAGGTCGTGCTCGTCGAGCCGAACCCGGCCTTCGTCTCGTGCCCGATCAGCAACCTCGTGCTCGGCGGCCACCGCGAGCTCTCGCAGCTGACGCTCGGCTACGACGGCCTCGTGCGCCGCGGCGTGCGCGTCGTGCACGACCGCGCCGTCGCGCTCGATGCCGCTGCGCGGCGGCTGCACGTGGCGGCCGGCGCGCCGCTCTCCTACGACCGCCTCGTCGTTGCGCCGGGCATCGAGCTGCTGCCCGGGCGCATCGCCGGCTTCACCCCCGAGGCGCAGGCAGCGATGCCGCACGCGTGGAAGGCCGGCGAGCAGACGCTCGCGCTGCGCCGGCGCCTCGTCGAGATGCCCGACGACGGCACCGTCGTCGTCGCGATGCCGGCCGCGCCCTATCGCTGCCCGCCCGGGCCGTACGAAAGGGCCTGTCAGATCGCCAGCTACCTCAAGCGCACCAAGCCGCGCTCCAAGCTGCTGCTGCTGGACGCGAACCCGGACATCGTCAGCAAGAAGGCGCTCTTCGCGCGCGTCTTCGCCGAGGACTACGCCGGCCTCGTCGAGTACCGGCCGAACCACCGCGTGATCGAGGTCGATGCCACGAGCCGCACGCTCGTCACCGACATGGGTGAACGCGTGCGCGGCGACGTCGTCAACCTCGTGCCGCCGCAGCGCGCCGGCGAGTTCGCGCACGTGGCCGGTCTGCTCGCGCCCGGCGAGAGCTGGTGCCGCGTCGACTGGATGACGATGGAGTCGCTCGCGCTCCCCGGCGTGCACGTGCTCGGCGACGCCACCGCGTCGGCGCCGGGCATGCCGAAGTCGGGCCACATGGCCAACCAGCACGGCAAGGCGGCCGCCGCGGCCATCGTCGCGCTGATGTCCGGCCACCCACCCGAACCGCCGCGCATGGCCAACACCTGCTACAGCTTCATCGACGGCCAGAGCGCCGTGCACGTGGCCAGCGTGCACCGCTGGGTGCCGGAGAAGAGGACGCTGGAGCCGGTGCCGGGCGCCGGTGGCGTCTCGGGCCACGACCGCGCCGCCTGGCTGACCGAGGGGCAGTACGCCTGGGGCTGGGCGCGAACGATCTGGGCCGACATGCTCAGCTGAAAGGCGAGGGGGCGGGCCGCGGCCGGCGCGGCTTGACGAAGGCACCGCGAACGAGGGAGCAACGATGAACGAAACGATGGCGAGACGCTGGCATGGCGCGATGCGTTGGGTGCTGTCGGGCACCATCGCCGCCGCCGGTGTGGCGCTTGCGCAGGACCCGCTGCAGGCCGAAGCAGCCCGGCGCTTCGGCCGCCTCGAGCCGGCCGCACCCGGACCGCTCGCCCAGGTCGAGCTGGGGCGCGCGCTGTACTGGGACACGCGGTTGTCGGCGGACGGCAGGACGTCCTGCGCCAGCTGCCACGCCGCCGGGGAGGGGGGCGCCGACCGGCGGGCCGCGTCGATCGACGCCCGCGGCAAGGCGACGGCGCGCAACTCGCCCACGGTCTTCAACGCGCTGCGCCAGCCGACGCTGCGCTGGCTCGGCGACCGCCGCAGCGGCGCCGAGCAGGCCGAGGGTTCCATCACCGGTTCGATGGGCTTTCGCAACAAGGACGAGATCGTGCCGCTGCTGCGGCAGTCCGGCTACGAGGCGGCGTTTCGCGCCGCCTTCGCGGACGAGGCCGAACCGGTCAACGCGCGCAACTACGGCCGCGCCATCGCCGCCTACGAGGCCACGCTCGTCACGCCGGCGCCGTTCGACCGCTACCTCGGCGGCGACGCGGCGGCACTGGACGCGCGGCAGAAGGCCGGCTTGAAGCTCTTCATCGAACGCGGCTGCGCCGGCTGCCACGACGGCGCGCTGCTCGGCGGCAACGCCTGGCGGCGCTTCGGCGTCGTGCGGGACTACTGGCTTGCCACCGGCTCGGCGCGCATCGACGAAGGCCGCCACGCCGTCACGAAGAGGGAAGAGGACCGCCATGTCTTCCGCGTGCCGATGCTGCGCAACGTGGCGCGCACCGCACCGTACTTCCACGACGGCTCGGTGGCCACGCTCGACGCCGCGGTGCGCGTGATGGCCGCGGTGCAGCTCGGGCAGCACCTCGGCGACGACGAGGTGGCCGCGATCGTCGCCTTCCTCGAGTCGCTGAGCGGCGACGTGCCGGCGAGCTACGCACCGCCGGGGCAGCGCCCGTGACGCCTGCGGCCGGTTCGCTGCGCGGTGGCGCGGCCGCGACGGCCGTCGAGCCGCCGCAGGTGTCGGAGAGCCCGGCAGGCGCACGCCGCCAGATCGCGCTGCTCGCCGCCTGCCAGGCGCTGCTGCAGGTCAACAGCGTGGCGCTCGTGGCCGTGAACGGGCTGGCCGGGCTGGCGCTGGCACCGGCGCCGCCGTGGGCGACGTTGCCGGTGACGGTGTACTTCGTCGGCGCGGCGCTGGCGACGCTGCCGGCGTCGTTGGCGATGGGGCGCTTCGGACGGCGCGCCGGCTTCGTCTTCGGCGCCGCCAGCGGCGCCGTCGGCGCGGCCATCGGCGCGGTCGCCATGCTGGCGGGGAGCTTCGCCGGCCTGTGTGCCGGGTCGTTCGCGCTCGGCATCTACAACGCGTTCGCGCAGTACCTGCGCTTCGCCGCCGTCGATGTGGCCGAGGCCTGCGGGCACGACGCGCGGGAGCGCGCGATGTCGTGGGTGCTCGCCGGCGGCATCGCCGGCGGCTTCGTCGGCCCCGAGCTCGCCAGCCTCACGCGCGAAGCGCTGCCGGTCACCTACGCCGGCAGCTTTGCGGCGCTGGCCGCCGTCGCGCTGATCGCGCTCGTCCTGGCGAGCCGGCTGCGCATCCCGGCCCCGGCCGCGACGGGGGCGGCCACCCGGCGGCCGCTGGCGCGCATCGTGGTGCAGCCGGAGTTCCTCGTCGCGGTGGGCGTGGCGGCCGTGGGCTTCGGCACGATGAACCTGCTGATGAACGCCACGCCGCTGGCGATGGACCGGTGCGGCTTCGGGGTCGCGCAGTCCACCGGCGTCATCCAGTGGCACGTCGTCGCGATGTTCGCGCCCGGCTTCTTCACCGGCGCGCTCGTGCGCCGCCACGGCACGCACGCGGTCATGCTCGCCGGCTGCGCCGCGATGCTCGCCGCAGTGGCCGTCAGCCAGCATGGCGAGTCGGCGGGGCACTTCCGGGCCGCGCTGGTGGCGCTGGGGCTCGGGTGGAACCTCATGTTCACCGGCGCCACGCTGCTGCTGACCACCACCTACACCGCCGACGAGAAGGCGCACGCGCAGGGCGTCAACGACCTCGTCGTCTTCCTCGTGATGATCACGTCATCGGGCGCGGCCGGCGCGCTCGTCGCGACGATCGGCTGGGCCGAGCTGAACCTGACCACGGTGCCCTTCGTCGTGCTCGCCGCAGGCGCTATCGTCCGGTCGTGGGCGCGGCCGGCACCCGCTGCAGGAACCGCCGCGCCGGCGGCGCCGCCCCGGCAGCATCGAACGCCATGAACCCACCACGTTTCTTCACCGTCGACGTCTTCACCGACCGGTCGTACGGCGGCAATCCGCTTGCCGTCGTGCTCGACGCCGATCGACTGTCCGCCGAGTCGATGCAGCAGCTGGCCGCCGAGATCGACTACTCGGAAACGACCTTCGTCATGTCGTCCGCGCCGCTGCCCGACGGCGGCTGGCGCGTGCGCATGTTCACCCCGGTGCGCGAGATGCCCTTCGGCGGGCACCCGATCCTCGGCACGGCCTGGGTCGTTCGCCGGCACCTCACGCCCCGGGCCGACGGTCCGGTGCTGCTGCACGTGCCGGTCGGGCCCGTGCGCGTGGCCTTCGAGCGCGACGCCGGCGGCGAGGTGGCGTGGCTCACGGCGCCGCCCGTGGTCCGCGGCGTCACCTGCCCGGCCGGGCCGATCGCCGCCGCCCTCGGCATCGCCGTGGCGGACATCGACACGCGTGCACCGGTGCAGCAGTACACGGCCGGCATTTCGGCGCTGGTCGTGCCGTTGCGCAGTCGTGCGGCGCTCGGCCGCGCGCGGCTCGATCTGGCCGCGTTCGCGCCGCTCGCCGCCGCCGGCTTCGACCCGCTCGTCTACGTCTTCTGCACCGAGACGCAGCGGCCCGAGAACGACCTGGCGGCGCGCTTCTTCTTCGAAGCCCGCGGCGTGCGCGAGGATCCAGCGACGGGCAACGCCGCGGCGTTCCTCGGCCACCACCTGCTCGACAACCGCTTCTTCGGCGACCGCCCGGAGCTCGCGCTGCGCATCGAGCAGGGCCACGAGGTCGCTCGTCCGTCGCTCGTGCGGTTGCGTGCGCGCGGCGCCGGCGAGGCGCGGGCCGTCAGCGTCGGCGGCAGCGTGGTGCCGGTCGTCGAGGGCAGGCTGGTCGCCTGAGCCGCGCCGGCCGCGCCGGGCCCGCCGAGCCCGAGGCTGCCGCGCGGGCCCTCAGAAGCTGTGAATGAACCGGCCGCGCCCGAGCGGCACGCCAAACGGCGCCCGATCTAGGCGCAAAGCGCAGCCATAGCTCGGGCTATGGCGAGCATTTGCAACGACGAGCGGGCGTCGTTTGGCGTGACGAGCGGGCGTGGAGGGTTCGTTCACAGCTTCTCAGTCGTCGCTCGCGTCCGCGAGCTCCGGGAACAGCACGCTCGTGAAGCCGAGCCTCGTCAGGTCGGTCATGCGCGTGGGGTACAGCCGGCCGACGAGGTGGTCGCACTCGTGCTGCACGACGCGCGCGTGGAAGCCGTCGACCTCGCGCTCGATCAGCTCGCCCTTCTCGCTCCAGCCGCGGTAGCGCACGCGCGCATGGCGCGGCACCACGCCGCGCAGCCCCGGCACCGAGAGGCAGCCCTCCCAGCCTTCCACCATCTCGTCCGACAGCGGCGTGACGAGCGGGTTGACGAGCACCGTGGGCGGCACCGGCGGCGCATCCGGGTAGCGCTCGTTCTTCTCGAAGCCGAAGATCACCACCTGCAGGTCCACGCCGATCTGCGGTGCCGCGAGGCCGGCGCCGTTCGCCGCAGCCATCGTGTCGAACATGTCGGCGACCAGCGCGTGCAGCTCGGGTGTACCGAACACTCGCACCGGCTGCGCCACGCGCAGCAGGCGCGGATCGCCCATCTTCAGGATCTCGCGCACGGCCATTGCGGCCCTCCCAACGCCCAGCGAACAGGGTACTTTGCTTCAGGATACGCCACCGGCGAGCAGCTGGCGCAACCCGGCCTCGTCGAGCACCGGCACGCCGAGCTCGCGCGCGCGGTCGAGCTTGCTGCCGGCCTCGCTGCCGGCGACGACGTAGTGCGTCTTCTTCGACACCGACCCGGCGACCTTGCCGCCGGCGGCTTCGATGAGCTCCTTCGCCTCGTCGCGCGAGAGCGTGGGCAGCGTGCCGGTGAGCACGAGCGTCTTGCCCGCAAGCGGCAGGGCGGCCGCGCCGGCGGCTGCGGCAGCGCCTTCGTGCTCGTCCCACGTGATGCCGGCCGCACGCAGCTGCTCCACCACCTCGCGGTTGTGCGGCTGTGCGAAGAAGGCGTGGATGCTGGCCGCCACCACCGGGCCGACGTCGTTGACCTCGAGCAGCTCGTCGACGCCGGCGGCCATGATGCGGTCCATCGCGCCGAAGTGCCGCGCCAGGTCCTTCGCCGTCGCCTCGCCGACATGGCGGATGCCGAGCGCGTAGAGGAACCGCGCCAGCGTCGTCTTCTTGCTCTTCTCGAGCGCGGCGACGAGGTTGGCGGCGCTCCTGTCGGCCATGCGGTCGAGCGCGGCGAGCTTGCCCACCCCGAGCTTGTAGAGCTCGGGCAGCGTGCGGATGAGGCCGCCGTCCACGAGCTGATCCACGAGCTTGTCGCCCAGCCCCTCGATGTCCATCGCGCGCCGGCCGGCGAAGTGCAGCAGCGCCTGCTTGCGCTGCGCCGCGCAGAACAGGCCGCCGGTGCAGCGGTGGTCGATGCCGCCCTTCTCGCGCAGCACGTCGCTGCCGCACACGGGGCATCGGCGCGGCATGTGGAAGTTGGGCACGTACGGGTGCCGCGGGCGGGCCGGGGTCCCCGGCGCGCCGTTCACGACGCGGCCCACCACCTCGGGGATCACGTCGCCGGCACGCCGCACGATGACGCGGTCGCCGATGCGCACGCCCTTGCGCCGCAGCTCGAAGACGTTGTGCAGCGTGGCGTTGCTCACCGTGGTGCCGCCGACGAACACCGGCTCGAGCTTGGCCACCGGCGTCAGCTTGCCGGTGCGGCCCACCTGCACGTCGATGCCCCTCAGCACCGTCACCTGCTCCTGCGCCGGGTACTTGTGGGCCACGGCCCAGCGCGGCTCGCGCGTCTTGAAGCCCAGGCGCCGCTGCAGCTCGAGCGAGTTGACCTTGTAGACGACGCCGTCGATGTCGAAGGGCAGCGCGTCGCGCCGGGCCTCGATGTCGCGGTGGAAGGCGACGAGGCCCTCGGCACCGCGCACGACGCGGCGCTCGCCCGACACCGGCAGGCCGAGCGCCGCGAGCGCGTCGAGCAGCTCGCCGTGCGTCGGCGCCGGCCGGTCGAGGAAGGTCCATCCGCGCACGTCGCCCACGCCGTAGGCGAAGAACGACAGCGGCCGCGACGCCGTCATCGCCGGGTCGAGCTGGCGCACGGCGCCGGCGGCGGTGTTGCGCGGGTTGATGTAGGTCCTCTCGCCGCGCGCGCGCTGGCGCTCGTTCAGGCGCTCGAAGTGATCGCGCCGCATGTAGACCTCGCCGCGCACCTCCAGCACCGGCGGCGGGTGCGGCGTGTCCAGCCTGAGCGGCACCTGGCCGATCGTGCGCAGGTTCTGCGTCACGTCCTCGCCGGTCTCGCCGTCGCCGCGCGTGGCCCCGAGCACCAGCACGCCGGCCTCGTAGCGCAGGCTGATGGCCAGGCCGTCGAACTTCAGCTCGGCGGCGTACTCCACCGGCGGCGCATCGGCGGGCAGCTCGAGCTCGCGCCGCACGCGCGCGTCGAACGCCGCGGCGCCGGCGGCGGTGGTGTCGGTCTCGGTCTGGATGGAAAGCATCGGTACCACGTGCCGCACCGGCGCGAGGCCCTCGAGCACGCGGCCGAGCACGCGCTGCGTGGGCGAGTCGGGCGTGCGCAGCGCCGGGTGGGCTTCCTCGATCGCCTGCAGCTCGGCGAACAGGCGGTCGTACTCGGCGTCGGGGATCTCCGGCGCGTCGAGCACGTAGTAGCGGTGGGCGTGGTGGTGCAGCAGCGTGCGCAGCTCCGCCGCACGCCGCTCGGCCTGCTGCGGGCTCACCGGAACACCCTTGCGCCGCAAGGCACCGGCACAAGCCGCTCGGGGCGGGCGGGCGCGACCGGGGGAACGGAGGCCGTCACGCTGCGTCTTCGCTCATGCGCCGCGCAGCTGCCGGCGCAGCTGCTCACCCACCTCGGGCCGGTCGCGGAACGGGTCGCTCGGGTTTCGCGGCGCCATGATGTCCTCGAACCGCAGCTGCACCGTGGCCAGGGCGCGCGGGTGGCTGTAGATGTAGAAGCGGTTGTCGTCCATCGCCTCGAAGACCTTGGCCGCCACCTCCGCGGCGGTGACCTTGCCGCTCGTCACCGCCTTCTCGCTCATCGCCTGCGCGATGAGCTGGCTCTTCGTGGGCTTCGCGGCCGCCGCCTCGGCCGGGCGGTTGCGGTGGCTCTGGTGGATGCCGGTGGGCACGAAGAACGGGCACAGCACGTGCGCGTGCACCTGGTCGGTGACGAGCGCGAGGTCCTGGTACAGCGTCTCCGACAGCGCCACCACGGCGTGCTTGCTGACGTTGTAGACGCCCATGTTGGGCGGGTTCAGCAGCCCCGCCATGCTGGCCGTGTTGACGATGTGGCCTTGCCACGCAGGGTCGCGCTTCGCCGCCTCCAGCATCAGCGGGGTGAACACGCGCACGCCGTGCACGACGCCCATCACGTTCACGCCGAGCACCCACTCCCAGTCGCGCACGCTCGCTTCCCACACCAGCCCGCCGGCGCCGACGCCGGCGTTGTTGAACACGAAGCTCGGCACGCCGAAGCGCGCGAGCGTCGCCTCGGCCAGCGCCTCCACCTGCGCGGCCTGCGAGACGTCGAGCTGGAACGGCAGCACCTGCGCGCCCAGCCCCTCCACCTCGTGCTGCGAGATGGCCAGCGCATCGGCCTGCACGTCGGCCATCACCACCTTCATGCCGCGCTGCGCCGCGATGCGGCTGGCCTGCAGGCCGAAGCCCGAGGCGGCACCGGTGATGACGGCAATGCCGCCACGCGCTGCGTTGTCGCTCATCGGGCTGTCTCCACGCGTGATGCCGTCTCGTCCTTGACCTCGCGCACCTGGAAGCCGGCGCGCGGGAAGTGCACGTGCACGGTGCCGGCGCGCTCGTCGGTGCGGCGCACGACGATCTCCTCGTCGTCGAGGCCGACAAGCGTGCCGGTCACCGGGTCGGTGCCGTAGTCGGTGGCGCAGGCCACGACCGGCATGCCGGCTTCCAGGCGCTGGCCGGGCAGCACCTCGGCGGGTGCATGCGTGCCTGCCGCCGCGGCCGCGGCAGCGATGGCGACGGCCTCGCCGCTCGTCATCTCGCGCCGCTCGCCATGGCCGAACGCGAGCACGCGGTCGAGCCAGGCGTTCAGCGCCGGGAACGGCTCGAGGATGCCCGCGACGGGCCTGGCCCGGCGAATGAACCATAGGCAGTGCGCCACCGAGAAGTCGGCGATCGACGCGTCGGGGCCGAGCAGGAACCCGTGGCCGGCGCCGGCCTGCCGAGCGAGCTGCCGCTCGAGCGCCGCGCCGTGCCGCACCACCTGCACGCGCGCCTCGGCCGTGTTGAGCCGCTTCATGCCGGCGGTGAACGCGGCGCGGTCCATGGCGAAGGCCTTGAGCGCTTCGGGCGATGCGCCGCCCATCACCACGGCCGCCGCCGCCGGCTGCGCCGCCCAGGGCACGGCGGCCCAGAACAGCGTGCTGTCGGCCCACTGCGCCACCTGCTCCGCCAGCGGCGCGCTCGCCGGATACAGCGTCGGCTGCGGCCGCAAGCGCTCAAGCACCTTGGCCACCAGCGCCGAATCGCAGTAGATGTCCGCGCCGACCTGCAGGAACGGCGTGCGCCGGTGGCCGCCGGTCAGCGCCACCACGTCGGGCTTGGGCATGACGATCGGGATCTCGACCGCCGCCCACGCCAGGCGCTTGAAGCCGAGGACGAGCCGCACCTTCTCCGAGAACGGCGACGCGGCGAACTGGTGCAGGACAAGGGTGTCGTTCATCGGGTCGTTCACGCATGCTCCACGGGCATCGCCCGGTCGATGAGGGCATCGAGGTCGGCGACGGTGTCGAGCATGCCGAAGGCGTCGCTGCCGGCCGCCAGGCGCGCGGCGCAGAAGGCGTCGAACACCTGCGGCGGCGAGATGCGCGCCAGCAGCGCCGCCTGCAGCACGAGCGCGGTGTCGCGCACCAGGATGCGCGCCTGCGCCTCGTGCACGCCGCCGTCGATGGCCGCGAGCACGCGCGCCGCGGCACGCTCGAGCGCCGGGTGGCGGGCGCGCGCGTCGCCGAGCTCTTGCTCGATGGCCGGCGCGACGTCGGCGCCGCGCAGCGCGCGCAGCAGGTCCAGCGCCATGATGTTGCCCGCGCCTTCCCAGATGCTGTTGAGCGGCATCTCGCGGTAGATGCGCGCCATCACGCCTTCGCCGCCGGCTTCGACGTAGCCGTTGCCGCCCAGGCACTCCATCGCCTCCTGCGCGAAGTGGCTGCCGCGCTTGCACACCCAGAACTTGGCCACCGGCGTGAGCAGGCGGCGCATCACGGCCTCGTGGGCGACATCGCCGTGCCCGTTCTCGGTGGCGTCCACCGAGAACGCGAGGCGCAGCGCCAGCAGCGTCGCCGCCTCGCTCTCCAGCGCCAGGTCGGCGAGCACGTTCTTCATCAGCGGCTGCGCGACGAGCGGCTTGCCGAAGGCGTGCCGCTGTGCCGTGTGGTGCAGCGCGACCGACAGCGCCTGCCGCATCAGCCCGGCAGTGCCGAGCGCGCAATCGAGCCGCGTCAGCGCGCCCATGGCCAGGATCTGCGGCACACCACGGCCTTCGTCGCCGACGAGCCAGCCGGCGGCGTCGGTGAATTCCACCTCGCTGCTGGCGTTTGCGTGATTGCCGAGCTTGTGCTTCAGGCGCTGCACGTGGATCGTGTTCACCGAGCCGTCGGGCCGGTGGCGCGGCAGGAAGAAGCACGACAGGCCGCCGGTCGCCTGCGCCAGCACCAGGAAGGCGTCGCACATCGGCGCGGACATGAACCACTTGTGGCCGGTGATGCGGTAGCGCCGGCCCCACGCGTCCTCACCGTCGGGCACGGCGCGCGTCGTGTTGGCGCGCACGTCCGAGCCGCCCTGCTTCTCGGTCATGCCCATGCCCATCGTCACGGCGCGCTTGGCCGTGCCGGGCACGAAACGCTCGTCGTAGTCGCGGCCGGCGACCCGCGGCCCCCACTGCGCCTGCAACGCCGCGTTGGCGCGCAGCGCGGGCGTGACCGCATAGGTCATCGACACCGGGCACAGCACCGACGGCTCGGCCTCGGTGAAGAGCATGAAGCCGGCCGCGCGCTCGACATGCGCGAGCGGCCCCGCTGCCCACGGCGCGCCGTGCAGCCCGTGCCGCAGGGCCGCACCGAGCAGCGCGTGGTAGCTCGGGTGGAACTCGACCCGGTCGACGCGGCGGCCGACCAGGTCGTGCGCGTGCAGCACCGGTGCGTGCTGGTTGGCCAGCCGCGCGTGCCGCTGCATCGCGGCGCTGCCCATCTCGGCACCGAGCGCGTCGAGGCGCGCCGTCTCGAGCCCGGGCGCCAGCGTGCGCATCGCGTCCTGCAGCGGCCGGTTGGCGCGCCACAGGTTGACGTCCGCAAGCGGCTCGGCCTGGTTGAAGACTTCGTGCGTCGCGGTCACTTTGGCGGTGCTCATGGTGCCCTCCACATGCGGACATGCGCGATGCCGTCCTCGTCGTACGTGTCGCCTTCGCGCACGAAGCCGAAGCCGGCGTAGAAGTGCTCGAGATGCGCCTGCGCATCCAGCCGGATGCGCCGACCCGGCCAGGCGGCCACGCACCGCGCCAGGCCCTCGGCGAAGAGGGCGCGCCCGAGGCCCCGGCCGCGCACCTCGGGCGCGGTGACGACGCGGCCGATCGAAGGCTCGGCGTGTTTCGCACCGGCGTCGAGCACGCGCAGGCAGGCGACGAGCGTGCCCGCGGCATCGCGCCCGAGCAGGTGCCAGGCCGCGCGGTCGAAGCCGTCGGCATCCAGGTACGGGCAGTGCTGCTCGACGACGAAGACGCGGCCGCGCAGCGCCAGCGCGTCGTACAGGTCGTCCGTGCGCAGTTCGGCGAAGCGCGACCAGGTCCAGTGCATCGCGACGGCCCGTCCGGGGGTTGCTTGGGGTTGCCTACACCAGCTTCACGAGCTGCTTGCCGAAATTGCGCCCCTTCAGCAGGCCGAGGAACGCTTCGGGCGCGTTGTCGAGGCCGTGCGCGATGGTCTCGCGGTACTTCAGGCGGCCCGAGGCCACGCCTTCGCCGAGCTCGGCCAGCGCCTGCGGCCACAGCGGCATGTGTTCGCTGACGATGAAGCCCTGCAGGCGCAGGCGCTGCGTCAGCAGCAGGCGCGGATTCGCGATCGGCATCGGCTGCCCGTCGTAGCCGGCGATCATGCCGCACAGCGCGATGCGCCCGAAGGCGTTCATGCGCGACAGCGACACGTCCAGCAGCAGCCCGCCGACGTTCTCGAACAGGCCGTCGACGCCGTTCGGCGCCGCGGCGTCGAGTGCCGCGGCGAGCGAGGCGAAGTCGCGGTGCGCCTTGTAGTCGATGCAGGCGTCGAAGCCGAGCTCTTCGTTGACGTAGGCGCACTTGTCGGGCCCGCCGGCAATGCCCACGGCGCGGCAGCCGCGCGCCTTGGCAAGCTGGCCGACGATGCCGCCCACGGCGCCGCTGGCGGCGTCGACGACGATCGTCTCGCCGGCCTTCGGCTCGATGAAGTGCACGAGGCCGACCCAGGCCGTGACACCGGGCATGCCCACCGGCCCCAGGTAGGCGCTGAGCGGCACGCGCGAGGTGTCCACCTTGCGCACGACGCCCTTCTGCGTCGCGTCGAGCACCGAGAGCTCCTGCCACCCGCCCTGCGCGACGACGGTGTCGCCGGGCCCGAAGCCCGCGTGCCGCGACTCGACCACCTCGCCCGCTGTGCCGCCGACCATCACCGAGTCCACGGCCACCGGCGGCGCGTAGCTCTTCGCGTCGTTCATGCGCATGCGCATGTACGGGTCCAGGCTCAGCCAGTGGTTGCGCACCATCACCTGCCCTTCCGCGAGCGGTGGCGTGTCCACCGTCTCGAGGCGGAAGTGCGCGCTCGTCGCCTCGCCCGCAGGACGCGAGGCCAGCACGATGCGGCGGTTCTTCATCGCGGGGTCTCCTTCGTCGTCGTCGTGGCATCGCCGGCAGCCGGCGCGGCGTCGGCGCGTGCGGCACGGGACTTGCGGCCGGCCAGCGCGCGCAGGTACTTGAACGTGCCGGTGCTGTGCGCGCAGAGGTGCCCTTTCTCGTCGGTGACACCGGCCTCGCAGAAGGCGAGCGTGGCCGTGCGGTGCAGCAGCCTGCCGCGCGCCGTCAGCAGGCCCTCGGCCGGGCGCACGAAGCTCGTCTTCATCTCGATCGTCGCGACGCTCGGGCCGAAGGTCTCGCCTTCGTGGCGCATCGTGCGCGCGGCCTGCGCCATGGCCACGTCGAGCAGGGTCATCAGCACGCCGCCGTGCGCCACCTCCCAGCTGTTCATGTGCGCGTCGTCGAGGTCGACGCGCAGCTCGCTCGTGCCGTCGCCGGCGTGCCACAGCTCCAGGCCGAGCTCCTCGACGAAGGGGATGTGCACCGGGAAGTGCAGCGGCCCCTGGCGCTTCCTGCGTGCCATCTTCTCTTCAGCCCCCGTGCACGCAGGAGACGCCGCCGTCGACGGCGAGGATCTGCCCGGTGATGTGCTTGCCGGCGGCGCTGGCGAAGAGCAGCGCGGCGCCCTTGAGGTCGTCGTCGTCGCCCAGCCGCCCGAGCGGCGCGCGCGCCGCGAGGTTGTCGACACCGATCGTCTTCAGCGTGCCCTGCGTCATCCGGCTCGGGAAGAAGCCGGGGGCCAGCGCGTTGACGGTGATGCCGTGTTCACCCCACTCGCCGGCCAGCGTGCGCGTGAAGTTCACCGCCGCGCCCTTGCTTGCGCCGTAGGCGATGAACTCGACGTTCATGCTGCCGCCCAGGCCCGCGATGCTGGCCACGTTGAGGATGCGGCCGCGCTTGCGCGGGATCATGCTCGCCTTGCCCACCGCCTGGCTGAACAGGAACATGCTGCGGATGTTCAGGTTCATCACCTTGTCCCAGGCCTCCAGCGGGTAGTCCTCGGCCGGCGCGCCCCAGGTGGCACCGGCGTTGTTGACGAGGATGTCGATGTGGCCCAGCCGCTGCATCGTCTCGTCGACGACCTTCTTCACGCCCGCGGGGTCGCTCGCATCGGCGGCGACCCAGCGTGCGTCGATGCCGCGTTCGGCCAGGTCGGCCGCCGCCTCCTCGAGGTCGGCCGCCTTGCGCGAGGTCAGCATGATCTTCGCGCCGGCGTCGCCCAGGGCCTCGGCGATCTGCAGCCCGAGGCCGCGCGAGCCGCCGGTGACGAGGGCCACCTGGCCCGTCAGGTCGAAGAGCTTCAGCACCGGGGTGCCCATGGGAGTCTCCTGCGGGTGTCGTGGAAGGTGGAGGGTCAGTCCGGGCGGCGCGAGCGCCACCAGACCAGGAAGATGCCGGCGGCGGCGGCGGCCAGCCCGGCGACGATCAGCACCCCACCGAGGTGCGACCCGCCGCCGCGCTGCACGAAGACACCGAGCGCGGCGATGACCAGGCCGCTGAAGATCAGCACCCAGGTCAGCGTCTCGAGTTGCGGGTTGCTCAGTGCCATCCTGCCTGCCTGCTCGACCTTGCCAGCCCGCCGGACGCGGCGTGCCTGCGCAGGCCCGAAGCGCCCGGGCTCAGAACCACGCCGCCTGCACCTCGCGCACCAGCGGCTCCCGCCGTGCCACGACACCCAGCCAAGCATCGATCTTCGGCAGCTCGTAAGCATAGAAGTAGCGCATCGCGGCGATCTTGCCCTGCATCAGCGCGCCGCGTCCGGCCGCACCCGCCTGTGCCACGGCGGCACGCGCCACGTCCAGCCAGATCCACGCGAGCACCACGTGGCCGAAAGCCTGCAGGTACGGCGTGGCGTTGGCCAGCGCTTCCTCGGGGTTGCCGGTGGCCCAGGCGGCCTTCGTCGCCGCGCCGAGCTTGTGCAGCGCCGCAGCCAGCGCGTTGGCCGGCTCGGCCAACCCTTCGACGTGGCCCGCGGCCTCGATGCTCGCGCTCACGCGCGTGGCCAGCAGCTTCAGCCCGGCGCCGCCGTCCATCACCACCTTGCGCCCCAGCAGGTCCAGCGCCTGGATGCCGTGCGTGCCTTCGTGGATCATGTTCAGGCGGTTGTCGCGCCAGTACTGCTCCACGGGGAAGTCGCGCGTGTAGCCGTAGCCGCCCAGCACCTGGATGGCCAGCGAGTTGGCCTCAAGGCACCACTCGCTCGGCCAGCTCTTGGCGATCGGTGTGAGCACCTCGAGCAGCAGCGCGGCCTCGCGGGCCGCCGCAGGCTCGCCGGTGTGCTGCTCGTCCACCAGCCGCGCGCAGTACAGCTCGAGCGCCAGCGCACCTTCGGCGTAGCTCTTCTGCGCGAGCAACATGCGCCGGATGTCGGCGTGCTCGATCAGCGGCACCTGCGGCTGCGACGGGTCCTTGCCCGCAGGGCCGACGGGCCGGCCCTGCGGCCGGTTCCTCGCGTAATCGAGCGAAGCCTCGTAACCGGCCATGCCGAGCATCCCCGCGGCCAGGCCGACGGCGATGCGCGCTTCGTTCATCATGTGGAACATGCAGCGCAGGCCCTCGCCGGGCCGGCCTACGAGGTAGCCCACGGCCCCGGCCCGGCCGAGCGGCCTGAACCGCCCTTCGCCGAAGTTGAGCAGCGTGTTGGTCGTGCCGCGCCAGCCGCACTTGTGGTTCAGGCCCGCCAGCGCCACGTCGTTGCGCTCGCCGGTGAGCCTTCCTTCGGCGTCGACCATCCTCTTCGGCACGACGAAGAGCGAAATGCCCTTCGTGCCGGGAATCAAGGTGCCGTCCTCGCGCGGGATCTTGGCAAGAACCAGGTGGACGATGTTCTCGGTAAGCTCGTGTTCGCCGGCGGAGATCCACATCTTGTTGCCGCGCAGGCGGAAGCGCGGACCGAGCGGGTCGCTCTCGAAATCGTCGCCGTCGGGCTCGGCCCGGGTGGTGATGTCCGACAGGCTCGAGCCGGCCTGCGGTTCGCTCAGGCACATCGTGCCCGACCAGCGCCCCGTGTACTCGGTGGCGGCGAACACCGCCTTCTGCCGCTCGGTGCCGTGCGCCATCAGCAGGCCCGCGTTGCCGCGCGTCAGCAGGCCGCCGCCGATGCCCACCGAGGCCTTGGCGAAGAAGGCGTCGGCCGCCGCCTCCACCACGTAGGGAAGCTGCATGCCGCCGAGCGCGTAGTCCTGCGCCGCGGCGAGCATGCCGCTTTGCGCGTAGGCGGCCCAGGCGTCGTGCGTGGCCTGCGGCAGGATGACGCGTTCGCCATCGAAGCGCGGCTCCTCGGTGTCGACGAGGCGGTTGAACGGCGCGTATTTCTCGCGCGCGATGCGCTCGCAGGTGTCGAGCACCTGCGCGAAGGTCTCGGCCGAGTGCTCGGCGAAACGCGGCCGCGCGGTCAGCTCGGTGACGTGCAGCCAGTCGTGCAGCAGGAAGTCGACGGTGTCGCGCATCGTGGACGGTTCGGAAGGACGGCGTGATCGGGAACGGGCTCAGCGCTTGAACGCCGCCGCGGCAGCTGCCAGCGCCATCGTCGCCGAGGCCTTCATGACCAGCGTGCGCTCGCCGCCGGCGCCTTCGGCGAACACCTCGGCTTCGGTGAAGGTGACGTTGCGCCCGGGCTTCAGCACCCAGGCGTCACAGACGAGCCGCACGCCCTTGCCGGCGCGCAGCAGGCTCGTCTTCAGCTCGGCGGTGAGCACCCAGAAGCCGTCGGCGGCCATCGTCTGCGCGGCGGCACCCATGCTGTGGTCGGCCATCGCCGCCATCACGCCGGCGTGCACCTGGCCGGTGTGCTGCAGGTGGCGCGTGGCCAGCGGCAGCGCCGTGCTGACGCGCCCTTCGCCGGCTGCCGTGGGCACGATGCCCAGGTCCACCATGAACGGCGACGCGGCGAAGAAGCCGCGCAGCGTGTCGAGGTCGATCTCCATGTGCGGCGGATCGGTGGCAGCCTGCGCCACTCAGGCCAGCTTGAAGTGCGCCAGCGCGGCACGGGCGATCGGCTCGCCCCACTCCTGCACGAAATGGCCGCCGTCGGCCACTTCCATCGGCGGAGGGCAGCCGCGGATGCGCCGGGCGAGCGCGCGCATCGGCACCTCGCCGAGCACCGGGTCCTGCATGCCGATGGCCATGAAGCTCTCGCCCGTCCAGCGTTCGCTCCAGAACCTGCCGGCGTCGCGGCTCAGTGCCGCGCCCGGCGCGTCTTCGCGGTCGGGCACGAGGTTCGGGAAGGCGCGCACGCCCGCCTTGTGGCGCACGTCGGGGAACGGCGCGTCGTACGCGGCAGCTTCGGCGTCGGTGAGCATCGGGCAGCCGCGCTTCATCAGCTTGCCGACGGCCAGGTCGGGCTGCGAGTTGGCGTAGGCGCGCCACTTCAGGAAGCCTTCGGTGACCGTCCCGGTGCCCAGCCCCGTGTTCATCACCAGCAGCCGCGTGAAGCGCTGCGGGGCAGCCATCGGCAGCGTCAGGCCGATGAGGCCACCCCAGTCCTGGCAGACGAGCATCACGTTGCGCAGGTCGAGCCGCTCGATGAAACCGAGCATCGCGTCGCGATGGCGGTCGAAGGTGTACCAGGCGTCGTCGGCCGGCTTGTCGGAGCGGCCGAAGCCGAAGAAGTCCGGCGCCACCACGCGCACGCCGGCGGCGGTGAACACCGGCAGCATCTTGCGGTAGAGGTAGCTCCAGGTCGGCTGCCCGTGCAGGCACAGCGCCGTCACCGCCGCATCGCGCGGGCCTTCGTCGACGTAGTGGCGGCGCAGCGTTCCCGCGCCCTCGACCACCTGGTCGACGTAGTGCGGCACGTACGGCCAGCCGGGCAGGCCGGCGAAGCGTTCGTCGGGGGTGCGCAGAACTTCCATCTTGACTTGGCCTCAGGGGACGAAGCGCGCCTCCAGGTGGTGGCGCGCCGAGAGCGGCGGGCACCGTCGCGGCGTTCGAAGGATACGAGCCGTGCAAGTCGCCGCGCGCCGGGCCGGCTCGACCATCGCCCACCGTCCCGGAGCCGGCGCCCCCGACCGCTGCGACGGTGCCGGCCGGGGATGCGGGGTGAAGGGCGCAGCGACATCAAGGGGGCATTGGGCTGCCCAGGCTTGCCTGGGCAGCCCAAAGAGGACATTCGCGGAGCCCTTCACCCCGCAGCCCCGGCCCGCCACAACCGCAACCCCGTCAACGCGCCACCCTTCGCGACACTGTGTCCAGCGCGCGCTTCAGAGCACCTCGAAGACGCCGGCCGCGCCCATGCCGCCACCCACGCACATCGTCACGCACACGCGCCTGGCGCCACGCCGCTTGCCTTCGATGAGCGCGTGGCCCGTGAGCCGCTGGCCGCTCACGCCGTACGGGTGGCCGATGGCGATGGCACCACCGTTGACGTTGAGCCGGTCCATCGGGATGCCGAGCCTGTCGGCGCAGTACAGCACCTGCACCGCGAAGGCCTCGTTCAGCTCCCACAGGTCGATGTCGCCGACCTTCAGGCCCAGGCGCTGCAGCACCTTCGGCACCGCGAACACCGGGCCGATGCCCATCTCGTCGGGCTCGCAGCCGGCGACCGCGAAGCCGAGGAAACGGCCGATCGGCTTCAGGCCCTTCTTCTCGGCGTAGCTCTCGCTGACGACGACACAGGCGCCGGCGCCGTCGCTGAACTGGCTGGCGTTGCCTGCCGTCACCACGCCGCCGGGCACCGCCGATCGGATGTCCTTGATGCCTTCGTACGTCGTGCCCGGCCTCAGGCCCTCGTCGGCCTTCACCGTCACCGGCTTGCTGATGAGGCCGAGCTGCGCGTCGGCGACACCGGCGGTCACCGTCATCGAGATCATCTCCTCGTCGAACAGGCCCTTCTCCTGCGCCGCGCAGGCCCGCTGCTGGCTCTCGGCGCCGTAGCGGTCCATGCGCTCCTTCGGGATCGAGTAGCGCTTGGCCACGTTCTCCGCCGTCTGCAGCATGTTCCAGTAGATCTCGGGCTTCTTCGCTTCCAGCGCCGGGTCCTTGGCCATGTGCTTGTTCATCTCCTGCTGCACGCAGGAGATGCTTTCGACGCCGCCGGCGACGTAGACGTCGCCTTCGCCGGCGATGACACGCTGGCTGGCCATGGCGATGGTCTGCAGGCCGCTGGAGCAGAAGCGGTTGACGGTGGCGCCGCTCACCGTGATCGGCAGGCCGGCGGCCAGCGCGATCTGGCGCGCGATGTTCATGCCGGTGGCGCCCTCGGGGTTGGCGCAGCCCATCAGCACGTCTTCCACCGCGCCGGGGTCGACGCCGGCGCGTTCGACGGCGGCCTTGACGACCGCACCGCCGAGCGTGGCGCCGTGTGTCATGTTGAAGGCGCCCTTCCAGCTCTTGGCCAGCGGCGTGCGCGCGGTGGAGACGATGACGGCTTGGCTCATGGCTGCTTTCCTTCGGGCTGGGAAGTGGTCGACGGGGGCGCGCCGGCCGCGAGCTGCAGCAGGCGCTGGTAGAAGCGGACCATGTCGGCGAGCTGGTCGACGGCGATGCGCTCGTCGGTGCCGTGCAGGCGGCTCAGGTCCTCGGGCTTGAAGCGGATCGGCATGAACCGGTAGACGTGGTCGGCCACCGCGTCGAAGTGGCGCGAATCGGTGGCCTGCAGCGTCAGGCCGGGCGCGACGATGGCATCGGGGAAGACCTCGCGGATCGCACGCTCCACCGTCCTGTAGGCGGGGGCGTCGCGCGACGAGACGCGCGAAGGCTCGAAGGCCTGCTCGACGACGCTGACCTCGATGCGCTCGTCGGCGATGGTGCGCTTGACGAAGGCCTGCACCGATTCGACCGTGTCGCCCGGCAGGATGCGGAAGTTCACCATCGCCTCGGCGCGGCCTGGCAGCACGTTGACCTTGTTGCCGGCGTTGACGACCGTCAGCGCCGTGGTCGTGCGCATCAGCGCGTTCGTCGCCGCGCCCTTGGCGAGCATGTTCTCCACCAGCGGGCGCAGCAGCCAAAGATTGCTCATCGCCACGCGCTGGCCGAACGGCAGCTCGGGCGCGATGACATCGAAGAGCTCGGCCGCCACGCCCTGGATGCCGCCGGGCAGCCGCTGCTGGTCGAGCCGTGCCAGCGCGGCGCTCAGCATGCCGACGGCACTCTGACCCGGCGCCGGCGGCATCGACGAGTGGCCGGGGGTCGCCTGCGCCACGAGGCGCAGCGACACGTTGCCCTTCTCCGCCAGGCCGATCAGCGCGATCGGCTTCGCCACGCCAGGAAGGATGCCCTCGGTGACGGCCATGCCCTCGTCGAGCACGAAGTCGAGCTGCACACCGCGCTGCTTCAGCAGGTTGACCACCGCGAGTGCGCCCTTCTGGCCGCCCACCTCCTCGTCGTGGCCGTGGATCAGGACCACGCCGCGCCGCGGCTTGAAGCCGGCCTTCAGCAAGGCTTCCACCGCCTCGAGCTGCGTGACGACGTTGCTCTTGTCGTCGAGCGCGCCGCGCCCCCAGACGAAACCGTCGGCGACGGTGCCGCCGAACGGCGGCTGCTTCCACAGGCCCTCGGTGCCCGGTGCCACCGGCACGACGTCCTGGTGCGCGAGCAACGCGACCGGGCGCGCGCTCGCGTCGCTGCCGCGCCAGTGGTAGACGAGCGTCGCCGCGCCGACCACCTCGCGCTCGAGCGTCGAGTGCACGAGCGGGTAGCGGCCCTTCAGGTGTGCGTGCAGCGCCTCGAACTCCGCCGCGGTGCCGGCCGGGTCGACGAGGCCGCTCACCGTCTTCGCGCGCAGCGCCGTGGCCAGCGACTCGGCGACGGCCTGCTTGTCCACCGGCGCCGGCGCGATCGCCGGCCACTGCGCCTGGCGCGAGCCGTGGCGCAGCGTGTTGCCCACCAGCACGCCGGCGAGCAGCGCCGCCAGCACCAGCACGCCTTGCAGCGTCCGCTTGATCACGCGCATCGTGGCCCAGGCTCCGCCGAGGTCCGCGGCCGCCCGGTCAGCTGAACGTCTTGCCTTCCGCCGCCAGCCGCGCCAGCAGCGGCGCCGGCTGCCAGAACGCCTGGTCGTCGTGCGGGTTGGCGGCGAACTTCTTCATCGCCTGCACGACGTTGAACAGGCCCACCGTGTCCGCGTAGCACATCGGCCCGCCGCGGTGCAGCGGGAAGCCGTAGCCGGTGAGGTAGACCATGTCGATGTCGCTGGCGCGCTGCGCGATGCCTTCCTCGACGATCTTCGCGCCCTCGTTGACGAGCGCGAAGACGAGCCGGTGCACGATCTCCTCGTCGCTGATCTTGCGCGGCTTGATGCCGAGCTCGGCGCGGTGCTTCTCGATCATCTCCACCACCACCGGGCTCGGGATCGCGTCGCGCTTGCCGGCCTGGTAGTCGTACCAGCCGGCGCCCGTCTTCTGGCCGTAGCGGCCGAGCTCGCACAGCAGGTCCGCGGTCTTGCTGTAGCGCATGTGCGGCTTCTCGACGTAGCGGCGCTTGCGGATGGCCCAGCCGATGTCGTTGCCGGCGAGGTCGCCCATGCGGAACGGCCCCATCGCCATGCCCCACTTCTCGATGGCCTTGTCCACCTGCTGCGGCGTGCAGCCTTCCTCCAGCAGGAAGCCCGCCTGGCGGCTGTACTGCTCGATCATGCGGTTGCCGATGAAGCCGTCGCACACGCCCGAGACGACGGCCGTCTTCCTGATCTTCTTGGCCAGCGCCATCACCGTGGCCAGCACGTCCTTCGCCGTGGCCTTGCCGCGCACCACCTCCAGCAGCTTCATGACGTTGGCCGGGCTGAAGAAGTGCGTGCCGATCACGTCCTGCGGGCGCTTCGTGAACGCGGCGATCCTGTCGACGTCCAGCGTGCTCGTGTTCGTGGCGAGGATGGCCCCGGGCTTCATCACCTCGTCGAGCTTCCTGAACACCTGCTCCTTGACGCCCATCTCCTCGAACACGGCCTCGATGACCATGTCGGCGTCCTTGATGTCGTCGTAGCTCATCGTGGTCTTCAGCAGGCCCATGCGCTGCTCGAGCTTGTCCGCCGTGAGCTTGCCCTTCTTCACCTGGCCTTCGTAGTTCTTGCGCATCGTGCCGACGCCGCGCTCCAGCGCGTCGGCCTTCATCTCGAGCACCGTCACCGGGACGCCGGCGGTGAGGAAGTTCATCGTGATGCCGCCGCCCATCGTGCCGGCGCCGATGACGGCGATCTTCTCGATCTTGCGCAGCGGCGTGTCCTCGGGCACGTCGGCGATCTTGCTGGCCGCGCGCTCGGCGAAGAAGGCGTGGCGCAGCGCCTTGCACTCGGGCGTCTGCATCAGCGCGATGAAGATCTCGCGCTCGTAGAGCATGCCCTCGTCGAAGGGCTTGTTCAGGCTCGCTTCCACCGCGTCGACGCACCTGGGCGGCGCCGGGAAGTTCTTCGCCATGCCCTTGACCATGTTGCGCGCGAACTGGAAGTAGGCGTCGGGGTTCGGGTGCTGCGGCTTGATGTCACGCACGCGCGGCAGGGGCTTGCCGCTCGCGGCATGCTCCGCCGCCTTCGCGGCGGCGAAGGTGCAGGCGCCGTCGAGCAGGTCGCCGGTGACCATCTGGTCGAACAGCTTCTGGCCGGGCACGGAGGCGAGCAGCTCGCTCTTCACCGGCTCGCCGCTGATGATCATGTTCAGCGCCGGCTCGACGCCCAGCGCCCGTGGCAGCCGCTGCGTGCCGCCGGCCCCGGGGATGAGGCCGATCTTCACTTCGGGCAGCGCGATGTTCGCGCCCGGCGCGGCCACGCGGTAGTGCGCACCGAGCGAGAGCTCGAGGCCACCGCCCATGCACACGTCGTGGATGGCCGCCACCACCGGCTTGGTGCAGTTCTCGAGCAGGCGGATGAGCGTCAGCAGGTTCGGCTCGGCGATGGCCTTCGGGCTGCCGAACTCCTTGATGTCGGCGCCGCCCGAGAAGGCCTTGCCGGCGCCCGTGATGACGATGGCGACGATCGCCTTGTCGCCTTCGGCGCGCTCGATGCCGGCAGCGAACTCGCGCCGCGTGTCGTAGCCCAGGCCGTTGACCGGCGGGTTGTCCAGCGTCACCACGGCGACGTTGCCGCGAACTTCGTACTTGGCGCCCATGGCGTCTCCTCCGGCGGGGGTCGGACTGGAAAAAGGAACGGTCGTTCGATTCTAGGCATCCCGCCCGCCACCACGGCGTCGTGCAGGCGACAGCCCCGGGTGTGCACCGACGAACGAGCGCAGGGGGCGGCCCGGAGGCCGCCCCCTGCAGCCGAGCTCCCGTGGAGCTCGTCGGTGGCGAGCGACGTCGCCGCTTCAGCGCACGACGGTGCGCAGCGCGGCCATCGGCATCGGGCAGGCGAAGCCGTGCTGGGCCAGCACGCGGTCCTCGCGCGGCAGCACGGCGGCCACGCCGGCGGCGCCGCCGTCCTCGCCGGTCACCGTCACCGTCCAGGCCAGGCGGTTGGCCAGCGCGGCCTCGGCCTGCACCTCGGCGCGCGTGCGCGGGTCGGCCAGCGTCTCGCGCGAGAGCGCGAAGGAACCGCCGTCTTCACCCGCGAGGCCGGGCGAGGCTTGCGCCACCGCCGCGGCGCGCGGCGTCACGGCGACCGGCTGGCGCGACATCCAGAACGAGCCGCTGTCCTCGCCGGCCATCACGCCGAGCTCGCCGCGCTCGCGCGCGGCGTGGGTCGCGGCCACCACCTCGGCGCGCGTCAGCCGCTCTTCGCCACAGGCCACGGCTTGCGCCGGGGCCGCGGCGGCGAACAGGCCGCCCACCAGCGCTGCGGTCATCGTCAGACGAAAGGTCTTCATGTCGATCTCCCTGAAGTGGCGCGCTGGCTCGATGTGGACGGCAGCGTGCGCGCCATGGGTTGACGCTGCCGTCCGGTGAAACCGATCTGAACTCCCCGCTTGCGGCCGCTCCCCGCGACACCGCCCGCGACCCGCCCGCGTCACCGCCGCGCCGCGGCCGAGGCCGCGACGGACGGCCGGCGCCCGGCCGCGGCGTCGCCACGACCTGCCGCGGAGGCTGCGGTCGCCGGCACGGCAGCGGGCAGGCTCGATTGCGTGCGCGACCAGGCCAGCAGACGGTGGAAGTCCCCGTCGAAGACCCGCTGCTTCAGCGTCTCGTAGATCACCGAGCAGGTGGCCGCGGTGCCGGCTTCGAGCGGCGCGCTGCGCACGAGGCGGTCGCATTGCAGGTAGGCCGCCTTCAGCTGCTCGGGCGAGGCCTGCGCCAGCGCGGCCGGCGTGGCCGGGCCGCGCCGCTTGGCCGCCGCTTCGCCCTGCGCCTGCGCCGCCGGCGCGAACGCGAGCCATGCCGCCGCCAGCGTCGCGGCCGCCGCCGTGGCGCCGGCAACACACCGTGCGCGCCGTGCGCCCCAGCCGTGCCGACGCGCCTGGCGCTGCCGGCCGCAGCGGCTCGAAGCGCCGCTTGTCGTCCCTTCTGTCATTGCCGTCATTGCCGTCTCCCCTGGGTCATGCCGCGGCCGCCCGTCGTCGGGCAGCGTGCGTCGCGGCGCTTGCCTTGCCTGCACGTCTGCGCCGCGCTACCGCGGCGTGCCGGCCCCGTAGCCGGCCGCGGCGGCCGGCTGCTGCCGCATCCAGGTGATCAGGCGCTCGGTGCTGCCGTCGAACACGCGCGCCTTCAGCGCCTCGTAGACGACGGAGCAGGCGGCGGCCGCGTCCGCGTCGAACTGCTCGGTGGTCGCCAGCCTGTCGCAGTGCAGGAAGGCGGCCTTCAGCTGCTCGGGCGTGGCGCCGTCCAGCGTCTGGCCCGGGTTCGCTGCGCGCGCGGGCGGCTCCGCCCGTGCGGGCCGTGCCGCCGGCGGCGGTCCTGCCGCGCTCGTCGACGCCGCGGCGGCGTCCAACGCCGCGTGCTCGGCCGCCTTGCGCTCCTGCCACCAGGCCAGAAACGCGTGGAAGTCGCCGTCGAACCGCTGGCGGCGCAGCTCATCGGTCACCCGGCTGCAGCGCGCTGCGGTCTCCATGTCGAGCATCGTGCGCGACGCGGCGTGGTCGCATTGCCAGAAGCCGCGCTCCAGCTCGGCCGCGCCGGCACCCGCCACCGCGGCACCGGCACCGAAGGCGGCGGGCGAGGCCGCGACGGCGAGCGCCACGGCGGCCACCGCTGTCCATCTCATGTTCATCACTGTCGCTCCCTGTTGCGCCGCCGGACCCGACGGCATGCCGCCAGTCTTGCGCCGCCCTGCCCGCCGCACCATTGCACGCACGCACTGGCCGAAGTCGTAGTCACGTTGGGGGAGGCCGCGCCCGATGCGCTCGCGCAGCGGCCCGCCGCAATGCGCGAACCCGCGCGGCCCGACGCAGGGTGCAACGCGGTGGACGCCACGTGGGCGCGGCGCTACGCTCGCGCGGAGGGGCCCGATGCAGGGGCCGCGGAGGGGGATGGACATGGCGCCACGGGCCCCGGGCATCTTCGACACGTTCGAGCTGAAGAAGGGCCTGGTCCTGCGCAGCCGCGTCGTGCGCTCGTCGCTGGGCGGCCGCATGGCTGCCTACGACGGCACGGTGACCCCGGCGTGGCGCAACTTCGAGCGCCGCTTCGCGCGCCCCGAGTTCCGCCTCGGCGCCATCATCTCGGCCACGATCGCCATCGACGACAAGCGGCACTCGCCGCTCGAGTACCCGAAGCTCAGCGACGACCGCTTCATCGCGCCGCTGGCTGCCGGCATCGAAGCCGTGCAGAAGCAAGGCTGCCGCTACATCGTGCAGATCGGCGACCCGGGCGGGCACACGCAGACGAGCCTGCTGCCCGAAGCCGCCGACAGCAAGTCGGCCTCGCGGTGGTTCGACGGCTACTACGGCTATCGCAACCTCAGCGCGCCGATGTCCAGGGCGGAGATCGCCTCGGCCGTCGCGAACTTCGCGGCCGCGGCGCGGCGCGTGCAGGCCGCCGGCGCCGACGGCGTGGAGGTCACCGCGTCGAAGGGCTACCTGATCCACCAGTTCCTGAATCCGGCCACCAACCGCCGGCGCGACGACTACGGCGGCAGCGTCGACAAGCGCTTCCGGCTGCTGGAGGAAGTCGTGCAGGCGGTGCGTGCCGAGGTCGGTGCCGGCTACCTCTTCGGCGTGCGGCTCTCGGCGGCCGACTTCAACTGGCTGCCTCTGAACCTGCGCCTGCCGCCGGTGTGGCCGCCGCGCGACTACTTCATGGGCAACACGCTCGAGACGACGCTGCACTACGGCGAGCAGCTCGCCGCGCTCGGCGTCGACTACCTGCACATCGACAGCGGCTTCGGCTTCGTCAACCCCAAGGGCAGCCCGGGCCGCTACCCGATCGAGGGCCTGCGGCTCTTCGCCAACTCGGCGCGGCACCTGAGCGCCAAGGCGGCCGTGCGCGCGACGCTGCTGAACCTCGTGCCGGCACCGCTGGCACGCGCGGTGCTCGGGTTCGGCTGGCGCTTCGTGCCCGCACCCAATGCCGGGTACGCAAGGGCCTTCCGCTCGCGCCTGGGCGGCATGCCCATCATCGCCAACGGCGGCTTCCAGGACCGCGGGGTGATCGAGGAGGCGCTGGCCTCGGGGGCCTGCGACCTCGTGGCCATCGGCCGGCCACTGCTGGCCAACCCGGACCTGCTCGAGCGCTTCGCCTGCGGCGAGGCCCCGGCGAAGCCGTGCACGTTCTGCAGCGCGTGCTGCACGCGCACGGCGGTGCTGCCGCTCGGGTGCTACGAACGCAAGCGCTTCCGCACGCGCGCCGAGATGGAGCAGAAGATCCTCGAGTGGTCGTCGGACCTGCGGCCGTGAACGCGCCCCTCAGCGATGCCGCCCCGGCCGCCGCGGCCTCGGACAGGCGCGCCGCGGCGGCGGCTGCGGC
>JAHCKS010000058.1 GCA_026125665.1 Rubrivivax sp. | reverse complement strand
AGAAGCAGGTGCGGCTGCTGTGCGAGTGGTACCTGCGCGTGCGCAAGAGCTCATGACGTAGGACACTGCGAGCCATGGCGCTGCAAAGCATCATCGACCGCAGGTTGGCCGGGAAGAACAAGTCCATCGGCAACCGCGAGCGCTTCCTGCGGCGCTACAAGGACCAGATCAAGGAGGCGGTCAAGCGCGCCGTCGACGGCCGCGGCATCCGCGACATCGAGCGTGGGGAGGAGATCCACATCCCCAGGCGCGACATCAGCGAGCCGGTGTTCGGCCACGGCCAGGGCGGCGTGCGCGAGATCGTTCATCCGGGCAACCGCGAGTACATCAAGGGCGACCGCATCGAGCGGCCCAAGGGCGGCGGCGGCAGCAGCGGCAAGGGGCAGGCCAGCGACCAGGGCGAAGGCGAGGACGACTTCGTCTTTTCGCTCAGCAAGGAAGAGTTCATGCAGGTCTTCTTCGAGGACCTGGCGCTGCCGCACCTCGTGCGCACGCAGCTCGCCGAGGTGCCCGAGTGGAAGTACCACCGCGCCGGCTTCACCAGCGACGGCACGCCGAACAACCTGCACGTCGTGCGCAGCATGCGCGGAGCGATCGGCCGACGCATCGCCATCGGTGCCGTGGCGCGTGGCGAGCTGCGCGAGCTCGAGGAGGAGCTGGCGGCGCTGCTCGCCTCGCCGACGCCCGCCGAGGCGATGGCCGCCAAGGCACGCCAGCAGCGGATCGACGAGCTCGAGGAGCGGGTCGCCGAGCTGCGAGCGCGCCTGGATCGCATCCCGTACCTCGACCCGATCGACCTGCGCTTCCGCAACCGCATCAAGGTGCCGGTGCCCACGAGCAAGGCCGTGATGTTCTGCCTGATGGATGTCTCCGGCTCGATGGACGAGGGCCGCAAGGAGCTCAGCAAGCGTTTCTTCATCCTGCTGTACCTGTTCCTGACGCGGCACTACGAGCGCATCGAGCTCGTCTTCATCCGCCACCACACGCAGGCGGCCGAGGTGGACGAGGAGAACTTCTTCCACGCGCGCGAGACCGGAGGCACCGTGGTCAGCTCGGCGCTGGTGCTGATGGAGGAGATCATCCGCGCCCGCTACAACCCGAGCGAGTGGAACATCTACGGCGCGCAGGCCTCCGACGGCGACAACTGGCACCACGACAGCGGCCGCTGCCGCGAGCTGCTGGCCGACAAGCTGCTGCCGCTGTGCCGCTACTACGCCTACGTGCAGGTGGCCGAGGAAGAGCAGAATCTGTGGGAGGAATACTCGCAGCTGCTCGAGACGCACAAGCACTTCGCCATGCGCAAGGCGACCGAACCCTCGCAGATCTACCCCGTCTTCCGCGACCTGTTCAAGAAGGAAGGGTCGGAGGTGGCGGCGTGAAGACGCTGCTGGAGGGGCCGAAACCGGCGCCGCCGCGCCCGGCCCTGCCGCTGCCGGGCCCGAGCGACTGGAGCTTCGAGCTGATCGAGGACTACCACCGCGTCATCCGCCAGACGGCGGAGCGCTTCAACCTCGACACCTATCCGAACCAGCTGGAGGTCATCAGCGCCGAGCAGATGATGGACGCCTACGCCAGCGTGGGCATGCCGGTGAACTACCGCCACTGGAGCTACGGCAAGGAGTTCATCGCCACCGAGAAGAACTACAAGCGCGGCCACATGGGCCTGGCCTACGAGATCGTCATCAACAGCAACCCCTGCATCAGCTACCTGATGGAGGAGAACACGCTGGCGATGCAGGCGCTCGTCATCGCGCACGCCGCCTACGGCCACAACAGCTTCTTCAAGGGCAACTATCTGTTCCGCATGTGGACCGATGCGTCGTCGATCATCGACTACCTGGTCTACGCGAAGGACTACGTTGCGAAGTGCGAGGAGCGGTACGGGCTCGACCAGGTCGAGCTCTTCCTCGACTCGTGCCACGCGCTGGCCAACCACGGCGTCGACCGCTACCGCCGCCCGAGCCGCAAGAGCCTGGCGCAGGAGCTCGCCGACCGCAAGGACCGCGAGGCCTACGCGCAGCAGCAGGTGAACGACCTGTGGCGCACGCTGCCGCGCAAGGCCGACAAGGACGGCACGGCGGCGCCGAGCCGCCGCTTCCCCGACGAGCCGCAGGAGAACCTGCTGTACTTCGTCGAGAAGAACGCGCCGCTGCTCGAGCCGTGGCAGCGCGAGATCGTGCGCATCGTGCGCAAGGTCAGCCAGTACTTCTACCCGCAGCGGCAGACGCAGGTGATGAACGAGGGCTGGGCCACCTTCTGGCACCACCGCCTGCTGAACACGATGTACGACGAAGGCTGGCTCACCGACGGCGTGATGATCGAGTGGCTGAAGAGCCACACCAACGTCATCTACCAGCCGCCGGTGGGGCACCGCGCCTACAGCGGCATCAATCCGTATGCACTCGGCTTCGCGATGTACACCGACATCGAGCGCATCTGCCGCGAGCCCACCGAGGAAGACCGCCAGTGGTTTCCCGAGCTAGCCGGCAGGCCGTGGCTGCCGGCGCTGGACCACGCGATGCGCAACTTCAAGGACGAGAGCTTCATCGGCCAGTACCTGAGCCCGAAGCTGATGCGCGAGCTGCGCCTGTTCGCGATCACCGACGACGAAGCCCAGGCCGAGCTCGAGGTGAGCGCCATCCACGACGACGCCGGCTACCGGCGCGTGCGCGAGTCGCTGTCGCACCAGTACGACCTCGGCTCGCGCGAGCCGAACATCCAGGTGTGGAACGTCAACCTGCGCGGCGACCGCTCGCTGACGCTGCGGCACTTCCAGCACAACGACCGGCCGCTGCACGAGACGGCGCAGGAGGTGCTCAAGCACGTCGCGCGCCTGTGGGGGTTCGGCGTGCACCTGGAGAGCGTCAACGCCAAGGGCGACGTGACGAAGCGCTGGAGCGTGCCGGCGCCGGCGGGGAACTGACGCGCCGGCGGCGGCGGGGCCGCGCTCAACGCGACGGCGGCTGCAGCACGAGCCGCACGCCGTGCGTGCCCAGCGCCACGGTCTGCGGCTGGGCGAGCCAGTCGCCGGGTTGGGCGCCGTCGCCGTCGCCGCCGCCGATGCTCAGCCGCGCGCCGACGACCACCTGCACCGCCTGCGAGAGCCGGTAGGCCGGGTTCGGCGCCAGCGTGTCGTCGAGCTTGAAGTCCAGCGGCAACGCCGCGCCGGCGGCGGGCAGCTTCAGCAGGGCGAGCGGCAGGCGCGGGCCGTCGAGCGCGTAGGCGTAGACGGCGAGCGTGGCCCGCGCGGGCGGCGAGGGTGCGCCCGCGGCGAGTTCCACCCGGCCGACGACCTGCGCGCCGGCGCGCGGTGCGACGGCCGGCGCCGCGGTCGGCGTGGTGCGCGAGGCGCTCCAGAAGAGCGCTGCCACCGCGAGCACGACGGCGGCGACGAGCATGGCGCCCAGCAGCCCCGGCCGCACCGCGCCTCGACTGGCGAGGCTCATGCGGCCCGATGGGGTTCGCCGCATCGACAACGTCGCGGCCCCAGCAGGCCGAGCGAGCCGCCTCGCCGGCGGCGCGCGTGCCTTGCACCGACGCTCAGCTCTTGAAGCACCAGTACCAGCTGCCCTGGTTCAGGTTGTTCGTCTCCGGGTTTGTCGGCGGCGCGGCCAGGTAGTTGCCGCTAGTCGTGCCGTGGCAGGCCGTGCAGCCGGCCGCGGCTGGCGAGCCGGCGAGCCAGTTCTGGTGTGTCGTGTTGTTCGACCGGCTGAGCGCGCGGTCCCGGTTGCAGGTCGGATGCACGACGTTGACAACGAAGGTGGCATCGCTGAAGTTGCCGGCCGCGTCGGTACGCCGCGCGGTGTAGGTGACGTCGGCCACCGTGTTCGGCGCCGACGGCGGGCGCGCCAGCGACGCCGGGTGGTTCACCGTCAGCGTCGTCTGGCCCACGGTCGTGGTGCTTGCCACCAGCGTGCCGCCGCGGAACAGCTGCACCGTGTCGCCGCTGCTCACCGAGAACGTGATCTGCACGCGCGGGTCGGGGTCGCTCGTCGCGACGCCGGAGCCGAACGCCACCTCCTGCGTGCTGCGGCCGCTGCCGTCGAACACCGTCGGCCACCCCGTGGTGTTGTTCTGGAACGGCCGGTTGTTCGAGAACACCTGGAAGCTCGGCGCGGCCGGCGCCGCCGTGTCGAGCACGATCGTGCGCGTGTTGCTGATGGCGCCGAGCGCGGTGCCGCCGACCTCGGTGCGGGCGGTGTAGTTGTACGTCGTGCCGGAGGTGCCCGGCAGCGGCCCGTCGATGAACGAGCAGCTCGGGGCGCAGGTGCCGAGCGTCGCGACCGAGCCGCCGTTGCGGAAGATGCGCACGAGGTAGCCCGAGGGCAGGTTGGCGCTCAGCGTGATGTTGACGGTGGGTGTCGTGTCGTTGGTCGCCGCGCCGTTGGCCAGCCCGTTGATCGACGTGATCGTCGTCGTCGGCAGGTTGGTGACGATGTTCACCCCTCGGCCGGCGCTGGTCGGCCCGAGGTTGCCCGCGGCGTCGCGCACGCGCAGCGTGTACGTGTACAGCGCCGTGACCGTGAGCGCACCTTCCTGGTAGGTCCAGCTCGTGCCGCCGGGCGTGAGGTTCGCGACGACCACGCCGTTGCGCAGCACCTGCAGCTGTTCGCCCGCGCCCAGCGCCGCGCTCAGCGTGCCCTCGAGGAACGGTGTCGTGTCGGTCGTGTGGCCGTTGTTGGCGACGATCGTGCCGCCGCTGTTCTCGCGCAGGTTGGTGATGGTCACCGTCTGCGTCGGCGCGGTGGCGTCGATCGGCACGGTGATGGTGGCGCTGACGAGCCCGAACGCACCGTCGGACAGGCGCTCGACGCGGGCGCGGAAGGTGTACGTGCCGTCGGCGAGCGTGCTGTTGGTGTAGGTCCAGCTCGTCGACGTGACGGTGGCCGTGCCCACCGGTGCCGGCGCGCCGGCGCCGAGGCCGCGGTAGATGCGCACCACCTCGCCGGCGAGCAGCGTGCGCTGGATCGTGCCCGCGACGACCGGCGTCGTGATGTTGTTGGCCGGCACCGCGCCGCCCGAGGGCGCGACGCCGTTGATGGTGGCGATCGTCGCCGCCACCCCGGGCAGCGGCACCGCCGTCGCGTCGACGACGACCGAGCGCGCCGCGCCGAGCGGGCCGAGCTGGCCGGCGGCATCGACGACCTGCACTTGATAGGTGTAGGTGCCGTTGGCCAGCGGCGTCGGCTCGGTGTAGCTCCAGCTCTGGCTGGCGGTGGTGACCAGGGCCACCTGCACGAAGGCGCCGGCGCCCAGCCGGCGCAGCACGCGCACCTGCTCGCCTTCGGCCAGCGGCGCGCTCAAGGTGCCCGAGACGATCGGCGTCGTGTCCGCGGTGGTCGCGCCGTCGGCGAGCGGGCCGATGAAGTCGTCGGCGATCTGCGTGACGTTCGCCGTCTGCGCCGGCGGCACGGTGTCGACGCTGATCGTGTAGCTGCCCGAAGGCGTGCCGAGCACGGCGCCGGCCTCGGTGCGCGCGACGTAGGTGCGAGTGCCGTCGGGCCCGCCCGGGTCGGTGAAGGTCCAGTCGGTGCCGACGACGGCCGCGGTGCCGATCGCCACGCCGTTGCGCAGCACGCGCACGACATGCCCCGGCGGCAGCGCCGAGCCGACGGTGCCGCGCACCAGCGGCGTCGAGTCGTTGGTCGCGCCGCCGGGTGGGACCACGACGCTGGTGGCGTCGTTGACGACCTGCGTCAGGTTGGTCGCCACCATCGAGGTGACGATCGTCAGCGTCGCCGCGGCGCTCGCCGCGGTCGCGTTGCCCGTGCCGTCGATCGTGCGCGCCTGCCAGCTGTAGGTGCCGGCGGCCAGCGCGGCCGGCTCGGTGAAGCTCCAGGTGCCGCCGTTGACGGTGGCCAGGCCCACAGGGCTCCCGCCGCGCAGCACCTGCACCGACTCGCCGCTGCCGAGCGCGGCGCTGAGCGTGCCGTTCACGGTGGGCGTGGTGTCGCTGGCGAAGGCGCCGGTGGCCAGCGGCCCGAGCGTGTCGTCGGTGAAGCCGGTGATCGCGGCGCTGCCAGTGGGGGGCGTCGAGTCGACGTTGAACGAGAAGGTGTTGCTCGTGCGCCCGAAGGCGCCGCTGGCGACGACGCGCGCCGTGAAGGTGGCGCCGCCCTGCGGCGCGTCGGCGGGGTGCGTGTAGGTCCACGTCGTGCCGCCCACCGCGGCGCTGCCGAGGACCGCGCCGTTGCGCGACACCTCCAGCGTCTGGCCGGCGGCGAGCTGCTGCGACAGCGTGCCGCGCACCTGGTGGCGCACCACGTTCGTCGTGCTGCCGGCGGCGATGGCGTTGCCGGCGAGGTCGAACACGCCGGTGATCGTGGTCAGGTTGGCGATGGCCGGCAGCTCGTCGCTGCGCGGCTGGGCGCAGGGCGTGTCGAGCGCGTTCAACGGCCGCGCGATGATGCTGTTGTGGCAGCTTGCGCACACCGTGCCCGGCGGCGTGTAGACATGCCCCACCGGCACGGTGCAGGAATTGGTCTGCGGCGCAGGCGTGCTCTGCGCGCGTGGCGGCAGCCCGTCGGGCTTGGCGCAGTTCTGCCACGAGCCGCTGCCCGCAAACGGCTGGGCAAGCTGCGGGTAGTTCGCGCGCGAGGGGTTGTGGCAGAAGACGCAGTCGGTTTCGGCGTGCAGCAGGTTCACGCCTCCCGGTGCGTGCACCGTGTCCGGCGGCTGGCACACCGGCAGCCCCGCGGTCGAGGGCTGCCGCGCGCGCAACTGCTCGAGCGACTCGTCGAGGAAGGTGTGGCAGGAGATGCAGTCCGGGCGGGCGGCAGCACCCTGCGGCCGGTTCTGCTTCGACGGATCTGCGGGGTCGAAGCGCTCGGCGACGCGCCCGCGCACCTTCCACATGCCGCCGCTGTAGTCGACGGCCATGCCGGTGAGCCGGTCGAACGGCCGCGCGCCGTAGCCGATGAAGCCCCCAGGCATGAGGTCACGCACGGGAGGCAGGCCGAGAATGCGCTGCGCCGTCAGGTCGCGCAGGATGCCGCCAGCCGTGAGGTCGAAATGCACCCCCCAGTGGTAGGCATGCCCGTTGGCGAGCAGCGCGACGAACAGCCCCTGCTCGGTGAGCACCTTGCGCACCGGCACGCCGGCCGGCAGCCCGGCCACCTGCACCGGCGACATCGTGCCGCCGCGGTACGGCGCGCTCGGGTCGCCCGCGTCGAAGGCGCCCTCGTCGGCCGGGAAGCTGCCCCAGTGCCACACGGTGTTGTCGCGCCGCACGACGACGACGTCGTTGTCGCGTGCGCTCATCTGCACCACCTGCGTCAGCCCGGAAACGGCCGTCGGCGTGGCGACCATGCCGTCACGCGCGCCATTGCCGAGCAGGCCGAAGCCTCCGTTGCTGCCCCAGGCCCAGACGGTGCCGTCGTCGAGCAGCGCGTAGCCGGCGATGTTCGTCGCGGCCACGGCCAGCGCCGGGCGCGGCAGCTGCACCTGCAGCGGCGCCAGCGAGCTGGGCAGCGTGTCGGCGCCCTGGCCCTGGCCGAGTTGGCCGAAGGTGTTGTCGCCCCACGCGAAGACGCGGCCGTCGGCGACGCGAATGATGGTGTGGGCGAAGCCGCCCACCGCATGCGTCAGCGCGCCGGGAAGATCCACTTCGACGGCGCGGCCCTGCGTCGAGTCGCGCGTGCCGAGGCCCAGCTCGCCGTTGACGTTGTCGCCGATGGCATAGACCTTGTGCCGCGGCCCGAGCGCGTCGGCCTTGTAGAAGCCTCCGCCGTGGCCGTTGTTGGCGTACAGCGCCAGCGCGCGCTGGCCGGGCAGGCGGTCGAACTGCTGCCCGAGGCTCAGGCCGCGCGAGTTGCCGGCCACCCAGCCGGCCACGGTGCTGAAGGCGTTGCCGGCCTTGCTGATCGAGCCGTCGAAGAGATAACCCTCGTAGCGCACGTTGCCGAAGTTCAGCACGCGCGGCAGCGCGTCGAGCGCCTCCTGCGCGCCGAAGCGCGCGGCCTGCTCGGCCAGCGCCGAGCTGAGTTCGCTGGTGAACGTGTTCGGGTCGTAGGTGCGCGCGGAGGCCGGCCCGGCCGGAGAGTCGCCATTGCGCCCGTCGATGCGGCCGTCGAGCAGGTCCTCGGCGAGCTGCCGCACCGCGTCCAGCGTCGGTGTGGCGGTGTCGCTGTTGTGGAACGACGCCTGCTTGGAGAACGCGCCGTTGACCAGGCCGTAACGGCCGCGCGGGTCGGTCCCCATCGAGCCCGCGGGCAGGCTCGGCGACTTGATGAAGGGCAGCCGGGCGATGTCGTCCACGTGCAGGGCGGACGGGAAGTGCTCGTTCAACGCCGCGCGCACGCGCTCGTTGGCGGCTCGGACCTGGTCCTTCGTCGGGTTGGGGCCGGCGCTCTCGGGGGCGCTGCCCTCGGTGAGCATGCGGTACGCGGCCTCGGTGAAGGGCGTGATGCCGATGTTGCGCTGGATGAAGGGCACCCAGACGCGGATCTTGCGGTCGGCCGGGAAGGGCACGAAGACGTTGCGCCCTTCCTCGTAGTAGGTGGCCGTCGGCGTGCCGGAGAGCTCGATGCGCAGGCCGCCTCGGTAGCTGCGGCCCGGCTTGATCGTGACCATGCCCTTCACGTCGTCGGTAAGGGCGCAGCCGAGCTCCGTGCCGTTGTCCAGGAAGACGCAGATGCGCGCACCGCGGAACTGGCCGAAGTCGCCGCCGGCACCCACGCCGCCGTCACCACTGGCGCCGCCGTCGCCGACGCCGCCGGAGCCGTCGCCGCCGGTGCTCTCCCAGTTCAGGTTGCCGGTGTCCGGAAAGCCGGTGAACACGCCAAGCTGCTCGGCTGCACCGTCGTCGGCTTCCCCACCGCCACCACCGCCACCGCCGCAACTGCCCAGCGCAAGCAGGGCGGCCAGGGCGAAGGGGACCAGAACGGGGGTGCGCAACTTCACGGTTCTCTCTCCTGGGGCGGACCCCGTGCTTCGGCACGCGGAGCCCGGGGCATCACGAGCTTACGGGAGTTGACTCGCGCGGTGACTCCCCTGCAATGGTGGCGCACCCGAGGTGCGGGCGCGTCGTGTCGCGTGGGGAGGCAGCCGCCGCGGCGCCGGCATTGCTACAGCCGCGCCACGGCGAAGTCCGGCACGCCGCGCGGCGAGATGAACACCGGCCGCTGCCGGCCGTCGGTCAGGCGCGACACCTCCTCGGAGACGAAGAGGTTCAGCGCTGCGTAGGTGATGCGCCCGGCGCGCATGAAGTCGGCGCGGCCCGACAGGCCCTCGAGCAGCGCCTTCGTGAAGGCGCCGTTGCCCCAGGAGTCCTTCTCGAGCGACTCCTCCTGCCCGGTGCTCGAGGCGAAGACGATGACGCCGTTCTCGCTGGCGGCCAGGTCGTTGATCAGCCGCTCGGTCTTCTTCGGCGCCTTGTGCAGCGCGCCGAGCGCCGCGCCGGCGAAGCAGGTGTCGATGAACATCAGCGTGCGGCCGCGGATCTGCGCCAGCGTCGAGACGATCGCCGCCTGCGAGACGCCGGTGCTGACCAGGCGCTCGTGCTGCGCATCGTGCGGCATGAAGAAGTACTGGCCCTGCGAGTCGTTCACGCCGTGGCCGGCGACGAAGAGCATCGCCGTGTCGGTGGGCGTGGCGCTCGCGCGCAGCCACTCGAACTCGCGCAGGATCGACGTCTTCGTCGCCTGCGCGTTCGTGAGCGTGCGCGTGATGACGCGGCGGTACTGGCGGCCCTCCTGGCGCTTCATCGCCGCGGCGAAGTCGTTGGCGTCCTTGGCCGCCAGGCCGAGGCGGTACTCGGGCCGCGCGTACTCCGCCACGCCGATGGCCAGCACGTACAGGTCACCCGGCCAGCCGCCGGGGGGCGGTGGCGGCAGCTCGCGCTCGATGAGGAAGGCGAGTGGCTCGGAGAAGCCGTAGCGGTTGCTCGCGATGAGCTCCACCGCCAAAGGGTTCAGGCCGCCGGCCACCGGCAGCTCGATGCGCGCGAAGCCCTGCGTCAGGCCGTTCAGCGCCTTCGGCATCACCAGCTCGCGCGGCTCTAGCGGCCGCCCGGCGGCGCGGATGGCCAGCTCCACCTCGCCGGCGATGGTGTGCGAATGCAGCGCGAAAGGCAGCGTCGCGATGTTGCCGGTGACCTTCAGCTGCGGGTCGCCGACGCCCTGCACGGCCGGGGGAAACTCGGCAGCGCGCAGCTGCACGAGCGCCCGCTTGGCCTGCTCGGCGCGCCGGCGTTCCTCTGCCTCGCGGGCGGCCTGCTGCGCCAGCCGCTCGCGCTCGCGCGCCTGCTCCTCCGCGGCCACGCGCTCGGCCTCCAGGCGCTGCCGTTCGCGCTCGGCGACGAGCGCCGCTTCCCGCTCGAGGCGCTGGCGCTCGGCCGCGGGCGCGCCTCGGCTTCGGCGCGCGCGCCCCAGCGGCGGCAGCGGCCCGCGTTCGGCCTGCGCGCGCGCCTGCGCAATGGCCGCCTGGCGCGCCGCCTCGGCCTGACGTGCTGCCTCGGCGGCGGCCGCCTCTTCACGCGCTGCCCTGTCCGCGGCGGCGCGCCGCTGCGCTTCCTCCTGCGCGGCGAGGCGTGCCCGCTCGGCGCGTTCGGCGGCCTCGCGCTCGGCGCGCCGCGCCGCTTCGGCCTGGCGCGCCGCCTCCTGCTGCAGCGCCACGCGTTCGGCTTCGATGCGCGCGGCGATCTGCGCCAGCGCGGTCTTCTCGTCGGCCGTGGCGAGCACACGCTCGACGACATCCGGCCGGTTGTACTGCTCGCGAAAACGCGCCAGCGAGAAGAAGTCCATCGCCTGCCCGGTGCCGCGCGCCAGCGCCCAGCCGACGATGCGGTCGGCGCCGACGCTGGCGTCGAAGTAGCCGCTCGGTGTCCAGGCCACCCAGCGCCCGTCCTCCAGCGCCAGCAGCGAGAGCAGCTGCTGGCCGTCGGCCGTGCGGTGCCAGCGCAGCGTGCTGTCGGCCATCGCCGCCACGAGCAGCCGGCCGTCGGCGCTGGCGTTGAGCGCACGCACTTCGGTGTCGACCGGCACCCGCCAGGCGAGCGCACCCCGCTCGTCGACGCGGTGCAGCGCGCGGTTCGTGCCGAACACCGCCGCCGCCGGCTGGCCACGCAGCACGACGACGGCACGCGGGCGTTCGTCGGCCTCCATTGCCACGGTGCGCCCACCGACCACGGGGGCGCGGCCGTCGCGCAGCCAGTCGGTGGTGACGGCGAGGCCGCCGGCGCTTGTGGCGGGCTCGCGCAGATCGACCCCCTCCAGCGCGCGGCCGCGCGCCAGCCGGCGTCGGTCGAAGGCGAATGCAAGACCTCGGCCCGGGCCACGCTGGCCCCAGCGCAGTGCCAGCGCGTCGGCGGCAAGCTCCAGGTCGAACGGCGCGTTGCCGCGCACGGCCGCCACGGGCGCGCCGACGCGCCGCGGCTCGGCCTGGCCCGGCGCGCCCACGGTGCCCCAGGAGCCGTCGAAGCTCGTGTAGGTGAACCCGCCGGCGGGCAGCGCCAAGAGGTCGGTGACGCTGTCCACCGACACTTCCGCGCGTGCCGCCTCGCGGCGCGCGGCGACGTCGATCATCGCGACCGGGAAACGCAGGTCGCGCGTGTGAGCCGTGCCGCCCAGCGCCAGCGTGCGGCCGTCGGCACTCCATGCGAGCACGCGCCAGTCGCCGGCATGCGACTCGGGCACGGGCAGCCGGGCGATCGACTGCAGCGTCACCGCATCGAAGAGCTCGGCGCCCTCGCCGCGCGTGGCGTAGGCCACGGCGAGCTGCCGCCCGTCCGGGCTGAAGGCCACGCCGGCGGCACGGCGCGCACCGAGCGCCGCCGCGGCGGCGCGCTCGATGCCGTTGCCGGCGGGCCTGTAGAGCCGCAGCGTGCCGTCCAGCCCGACAGCCGCCGCCGCGCCGCCCGCGTGCGTGGCCAGCCCGAAGACCGGCCCGGGCAGGCGGTCGTCGACGAGCTCGCGGCCGTCGCGCGCGAAGGCGCGCACGCCGTGTGTGCCGTTGTAGCCGGCGAACAGCACCTGGCCATCGGCAGACCAGGCGAGCTTGCGGATGTCGCCGGCACGCGCATCGATGGTCGAGCGCAACGCGCCGGACTCGAGGTCGAACAGATAGACGAGGTGCGGGTGCGTGCCGCCGCCCGGCATCGCACCGCCCGTCGTGCCGGCCACCGCGACCAGCGGTTCGCGCGGGTGCACGGCCACGCCGTACAGCCGCCCGCCCTCCGAGCCGAACGCGAAAGGCCTGAGCACGAGGCGCAACGCGCCGCTGGCCAGGTCCCACACGCGCGCCGTGCGGTCGTCGGAGGCCGTGACGACGAGGCCGCGCGATGCCGCCACGTCGATGCGCCGCACGGGCGCGCCGTGGCTGCCGCTCTCGACGGTCAGCACCGGGCGCAGCGCGCCTTCGGCCGTGCCCGTGGCCGTCGCGGCGACCTGCGCCAGCACCCAGTCGGGAACGCCCAGGCTCGCCAAGCCGATGCCGGCCGCGCCCGGCCCGAGCAGGGCTGCGCGCCGCGTGCAGAGCGGGCCGGCGAACGATGTGCGGGCGAGGTGCTTCATGGACCGCGGCATCCTAGTGCGGTGCCGTCACGCGGAACAACCGCTGGTCATGGGACGCTCCGAAGGGGGGTGCCGGGCCTGCCCGTGCCTCGCATGCCGGCAGCCTGCGCGAGACCGTCACCGCACCACGACGACTGGCGTGGCAGCGCGTGCGAGCCCCCGCGGCCCGGGGGTGCGCCCTGCGCCGGTGGTGTACCGTGCGCGCCTCGGCCCGCACGGTGCCGCGAGCGCCTGAGGCCGGTCCGGCAGGCGAGCGCGCGCCGGGAAGCCCGGCGCCGGCCCACCCGTTCCCGACGTGCCCGCCCCCGCTTCGACCTCGCCCGCCGCACCCGGCCTGCCTTCGCTGCAGGCGATCGGCCTGCGCTGCGAGCGCGGCGAGCGCGCGCTCTTCGACGGTTTCGACCTCACCCTCGCGCCGGGCGAGGTGGTGTGGCTGCGTGGCGCCAACGGCCGCGGCAAGACGACGCTGATGCGCACGCTGGCCGGTCTCGGCAGCGCCGCGGCGGGCAAGCTGCGTCTGGGCGGCCAGGCCGTGCGCGGGCTCGACGCCGGCTGGCGCCGCCAGCTCGTGTATCTCGGCCACGCCAACGCGCTGAAGGACGACCTCACGGCGGCCGAGTCGCTGCAGTTCGCCGCGCGCCTGGCCGGGCACGCCTGCACCGCCGCGCAGGTGCAGGCGGCGCTCGACGACCTGGGCGTCGGCGCGCTCGCCCGGCGCGTCGTGCGCACGATGAGCCAGGGCCAGCGCCGCCGCGTCGCGCTGGCGCGGCTGGCGGTGGCACGGGCGGCGCTGGCGCCGCTGCCGCTGCTGGCGCTGCTGGACGAGCCCTTCGACGCGCTGGACGACGACGGCATTGCGCGCCTCGCGCGCCTGCTCGCCGGCGTGGCGGCCGACGGCGGCGCGGTGCTGTTCACGAGCCACCAGCAGATCGCGCCGCTGCAGCCGCCGCCGCGCATCGTGACGCTGCCCGAGCCGCCCGCACGCTCCTTCGGGCGGCGCGCCGGCGAGCCGGCGTCGGGGTCGACGGAGCGGGGATGAACGGCTTCTTCGCCACGCTGGTCAGGCGCGAGCTGCGCCTGGCCGCCCGCCGCCCGGTGGAGGCGCTGCTGCCGGTGGTCTTCTTCGTCGTCGCGGCGAGCCTGTTCCCGCTCGGCGTGGGGCCGGAGCCGCAGACGCTGCGCCACATCGCGCCCGGCGTGCTGTGGGTCGGTGCCCTTCTCGCCGCGATGCTGTCGCTGGCGCCGATGTACGGCTCGGACCACGCCGACGGCTCGCTCGACCAGTTGCTGCTGGCCCCGGAGCCGGCCTGGGTGCTGGCGCTGGCCAAGGCGGCGGCGCACTGGCTCACGCACGGCCTGCCGCTGGTGGCCGTGAGCCCGCTGATCGCGTTGATGTTCGGCCTGCCGGGGCCGGCCATCGGCCTGCTCGTGGCCACGCTCGTGCTGGGCACGCCGATCCTGAGCCTGCTGGGCGGGCTGGCCGCGGCGCTGACGCTCGGCCTGCGCAGCGGCGCGCTGCTGAACCTGCTGATCGTGCTGCCGCTGGCGGTGCCGGCGCTCATCTTCGGCGCCGGTGCGGTGTCGGCGCTGGAGGCCGGGCTGGCCGTGGACGGCCACCTGTCGCTGCTGGCGGCGCTGCTCATCGGCACGCTCGCCGGTGCGCCGCCGGCCACGGCGGCGGCCTTGCGCATCGCCACGGCCTGAGGGGCCGGCCGCCCGCCATCGGCCGGCCACGGGCAGGCCCACGATGACGCCCGCTCACGCGCAGCAACGCCTGGCAAGCACTCTCACCTTGACCTGATTCAACCCGGGCCCATTCAGCCGCCGCCGGGCGGTGCACGATGGCCTAACATGCGCAGCCCGCGCATGCTCTTGCCTTGGCGCGCGGCCGGTCGCACGCGCAGGCCCTCGCCGCCCTGCCCGGCCCCGAGCCGCCCGGCCCGTCGGAGCCGGCGCGCCGTCGTCACTCGTCGCCATGACCTCCCGCGCCGCAGACCGCCTGCGCCTCTACACCTTCGCCGCCCCGATGCGCTTCTATCGGCTGGCCGGCGCCGCGCTGCCGTGGCTGTGGGCGGCGGCCATCGCGTGCGGCATCGCGGGCCTGTACGTCGGCTTCTTCGTCGCGCCGACCGATGCGACGCAGGGCGAGAGCTATCGCATCCTCTTCATCCACGTGCCGGCGGCCTGGCTGTCGATGATCCTGTACCTGGCGATGGCCTTCTGGGCCGCCATCGGCTGGGCCTTCAACGCCCGCATGGCCTCGGTGCTGGCGCGGGCCATCGCGCCTACCGGGGCGATGTTCACGGCGCTCGCGCTCGTCACCGGTGCGTTGTGGGGCCAGCCGACCTGGGGCACGTGGTGGGTGTGGGACGCGCGGCTCACTTCCGAGCTCCTGCTCTTCTTCCTCTATCTCGGCTACCTCGCGCTCGTCAACGCCATCGACGAACCGCGCCGCGCCGACCAGGCCGGCGCGCTGCTGGCGCTGGTCGGCAGCATCAACATCCCGGTCATCTACTTCTCGGTGAAGTGGTGGAACACGCTGCACCAGGGCGCCACGATCAGCATGACGGCGGCGCCGAAGATGGCGCAGACGATGCTCACCGCGCTGCTGCTGACGACGCTGGCCTGCTGGGCGTACGCCTTCGCGGTGGTGTTCATGCGGGCGCGCGCGATGGTGCTGGCGCGCGAGCGGCACACGCAGTGGGTGCAGGAGCTGGCCGCCGCCGGCGGCGCCGGCGGGCTGCCGCCGGCCGGCCCGCAAGGCCCGCAGGGACCGCAAGCCCCGCAGGAGCGCGCGGCATGAACTGGGGCAGCGCGAGCGAGTTCTTCGCGATGGGCGGCCACGGGCTCTTCGTCTGGGGCTCGTACGGGGCAGCGCTGGCCGCGCTGCTGGCCGAGCCCTGGCTCGTCGCGCGCCGGCACCGCCGCGCGCTGGCCGAAGCTGCCGAGGCTTCGGCCGATGACGCTACGCTCGAAGGTCCGGCGCCCGGGCCCGCGCCCGGTGCCCGCCAAGAGGAGTCCTGAAGCCATGTCGACCCTGAAACCGCGCCAACGCAGGCTCATCGTGGCCGGGCTGCTGCTGCTGGCGGCCGGGGCCATCGCCGCGCTCGTCTTCAACGCCTTCCGCAGCAACCTCGTCTTCTTCTACTCGCCCACGCAGGTGGCGGCGCACGAGGCGCCGGCCGGCCGCACGTTCCGCATCGGCGGCCTCGTCGAGCCGGGCAGCGTGAAGCGCGACGGCGTGCGCGTCAGCTTCGTCGTCACCGACTCGGCCAAGACGGTGCCGGTGCGCTACGAGGGCGTGCTGCCCGACCTCTTCAAGGAGGGCAAGGGCGTCGTCGCGCAGGGCAAGCTGGAAGGCGGTGTCTTCGTCGCGCGCGAAGTGCTCGCCAAGCACGACGAGAACTACATGCCGCCCGAGGCGGCCGAGGCGCTGAAGAAGGCCGGCCACCCGGAGCGCGCGGCGCGCACGCTCGTCACCGGCGAAGGCGCTGGCGGCGCGGCCCCGAAGCCCTGATCGGGCCGCCACATCCACCCACAAGCCACGGCCCCTGCCCATGCTCGGCTCACTCCTCCCCGAACTCGGCCACTTCTTCCTCTGGGTGGCGCTCGGCCTGTCGCTGCTGCTGGCGGTGCTGCCGATCACCGGCTCGCTCATCTCGCCGACGGCGGCGGCCGGCGCGCCGGGCCTGCTCGCACGTTCGCGCACGCAGTGGGTGGCCGCCGCTCGCCCGCTCACCTACCTCTTCGGCGCCGCCGTCGTTGTCTCCTACGCCTGTCTGACGGCCGCCTTCGTGCGCAACGACTTCTCGGTGCTGTACGTGGCGATGCACAGCAACCTCGAGCTGCCGCTCGCCTATCGCGTGGCCGGCGTGTGGGGCGGTCACGAGGGCTCGCTGCTGCTGTGGCTGCTGATGCAGGCCGGCTGGATGGCAGCGGCGGCGCGTTTCAGCCGTGCGCTGCCGGCGGAGGTGGTGGCGCGCATCCTCGGCGTGATGGGCGCGGTGGCGGTGGGCTTCCTGCTGTTCACGCTGACCACGTCGAACCCGTTCGAGCGCCTGTTCCCGGTGCCGGCCAACGGCCGCGACCTGAACCCGCTGCTGCAGGACCCGGGCATGGTCATCCATCCGCCGATGCTGTACATGGGCTACGTCGGCTTCTCGGTCGCCTTCGCGCTGGCCGTGGCCGGCCTCATCGGCGGGCGGCTGGATGCCACCTGGGCGAGGTGGACGCGGCCGTGGACGGTGGCCGCGTGGGCCTGCCTGACGGTGGGCATCGCGCTCGGCAGCTGGTGGGCCTACTACGAGCTCGGCTGGGGCGGCTGGTGGTTCTGGGACCCGGTGGAGAACGCCTCGTTCATGCCGTGGCTCGTCGGCACCGCGCTCATCCACTCGCTGGCAGTGACCGAAAAACGCGGCGCGTTCAAGTCGTGGACCGTGCTGCTGGCCATCATCGCGTTCTCGCTGTCGCTGCTCGGCACGTTCCTCGTGCGCTCGGGCGTGCTGTCGTCGGTGCACGCCTTCGCCACCGACCCGGCGCGCGGCCTGTTCATCCTCGGCTTCCTCGTCGTCGTCGTCGGTGCCTCGCTGACGCTGTACGCCTGGCGTGCGCCGACGGTGGGGCTCGGCGCACGCTTCCACTGGGCCAGCCGCGAGACGACGCTGCTGGCCAACAACGTCATGCTCGTCGCCGCCTGCGGCGCCGTGCTGCTGGGCACGCTGTACCCGCTGGCCCTCGATGCGCTGGGCATGGGCAAGATCTCGGTCGGCCCGCCGTACTTCGAGACCGTGTTCGTGCCGCTGATGGCGCCCCTGGTCTTCCTGATGGGCGTGGGGCCGCTCGCGCGCTGGAAGCACGCCGAGCTGCCCGACCTGGCGCGCCGCCTGCGCTGGGCGTTGCTGGTGGCGGTCGTCGCCACGGGGCTGCAGGCCCTGTACCACGTGCGCGGCGCGGGCGGCATCTCGTGGCTGGCCACGCTCGGCCTCCTGATGGCCTGGTGGGTCGTGGCTTCGCTTGCCGCCGACGCCTGGGAGCGGCTGCGCCCGCGTCACCTCGGCCCGGTGTCGCTGGCGGCGCGCCTGAAGGCGGTGCCGCGCGCCTTCGCCGAACGCGCGCCGCTCGTGCCGCGGTCGGTGGCCGCGATGTGGGTGGCGCACCTGGGCATCGCCGTCTTCATCTTCGGCGTGACGATGGTCAAGACCTTCGAGGTCGAGCGCGACGTGAAGATGGCCCCTGGCGACTTCGTGACGATCGATGACCTCACCTTCACGCTGCAGGGGCTGCGCGAGCGCGACGGCCCGAACTACCGCGCCGTGCAGGGCTGGGTGGAAGTGACCCGGGGCGAGGGCGCGGCCAAGAAGAAGGTGATCGACCTGCTGCCCGAGAAACGCGTCTACCGCGTGCAGGACAACCCGATGACCGAGGCGGCGATCTCGACCCGGCTGACGCAGGACCTGTATGTCTCCCTCGGCGAGCCCGTGGACGACGGCCGCGCGTGGATCGTGCGCATCTACATCAAGCCTTTTGTCGACTGGATCTGGGGTGGCTGCGCGTTGATGGCGCTCGGCGGCCTGCTGGCCGCCGGCGACCGGCGCTACCGCCAGCGCCTCGCGGCCGAGCAGGCGCGCGACGCCGGGCCGCTGCAAGCGCCGGCGCAGCGGGCATGAGTGGCGTGGCGCCAGCTGCACCACCGGGGCAGCAGTCGACGACAGCGGCGACGCCGGCACGCCGCTGGCGGCTGGCGCTGTTCCTGGTGCCGCTGCTGGCATTCGGCGTGCTGGCAGTGCTGCTTGGGCGCGGCCTGTCGCTCAACCCGCGCGAGGTGCCCTCGCCCTTCGTCGGCAAGCCGGCGCCCGCCTTCGCGTTGCCGCGGCTGGACGACCCCGGCCGGATCGTCACGCAGGAGGCCTTCCGCGGCCGCACCTGGGTGCTGAACGTGTGGGCCAGCTGGTGCGGCCCGTGCCGCGAGGAGCATCCGCTGTGGGTGGACTTCGCGCGCCGCAGCCGGGTGCCGGTGGTGGGCCTGAACTACAAGGACCAGCGCGCGCAGGCGCAGCCGTGGCTGCGCCAGCTGGGCGACCCCTATGCGATGTCGCTGTTCGACGGTGACGGCAAGGTGGCCATCGACTGGGGCGTGTACGGTGTGCCGGAGACCTTCGTCATCGACCGCCAGGGCATCGTGCGCTTCAAGCACGTCGGGCCGGTGACGCCCGCGGTGATGCGCGAGAAGATCGAGCCGCTGTTGAAGGCGATCGATGGGTGACTTCGCCCCCCCCGAAGCGCCTGCGGCGCTCCCCCGTGGCCCGGCGAGGGCCACTTCGTGGCCGAGGGGGCGCCGCCGGCGGCCCGGCAGAGCCGGATCCGCGGTGGCTGCCTGGCTGCTCTCGCTCGCTGCGGTTGCGGTGGCGCCGGCTTTGGCTGCTCCGGCGCAGCCCGCCGCGGCCGACCCCGAGCTCGAGGCGCGCGTGCTCAAGCTCGCCGCCGAGCTGCGCTGCCTGGTCTGCCAGAACCAGACCATCGCCGATTCCAACGCCGGCCTGGCGCAGGACCTGCGCAACCAGGTGCGCGACATGCTGCGCCAGGGCAGGAGCGAACGCGAGGTGCTCGACTACATGACGGCGCGCTACGGCGACTTCGTGCTCTACCGCCCACCGATGAAGGAGAGCACGGCGCTGCTGTGGCTGGGCCCGGGCCTGCTGTTCGCCGGCGGCCTGCTCGTGCTGGTGTTCGTGCTCAGGCGCCGCGCGCGAGCCGGCGACGACGCGTTCGAGCCCGACCCCGGCGTCGATGAGGACGACGAGGGCCAGGGCGGCGCAGGCGCGCAGCAACGAAAAGCGACATGACCGACTCGACATTGGACGACCTGCGCCGGCAGTGGCGCGAACTGCAGGCCCGCAAGGAAGCGGGCGCGGTCGATGCCGAGGCGCACGCCGCGCGGCGCGCCGAGATCGAGCAGCGCATCGTGGCCGCGGTGCTCGAGCCGCCTGCGCAGCAGCCGGCGGCCGAAGCGGCCAGCCCGCCGGCGGCGGCTGCCGTGCCGTCTGCGGCCGCACCTGCGCCGGAGCAGCCTGCGCACCGCACGTCGCTGCGCTTCTGGGCCGTGGCCGTGCCGTTTGCACTGGTGGTGGCCTTCGTCGGCTACGGCTGGAAGGGCCAGCCGCGCGCGGTCGGCACGCCGCCCCCGGGCTTCGAGCAGCAAGCCGGTGGGGGCGCCGGCGCACCGCAACGCACCGGCGGGGAGCAGATCGACGCGCTCATCAAGCAGCTGCAGGAGCGGCTCGACAAGGAGCCCGGCGACGTCGAAGGCTGGTCGCTCCTCGCGCGCTCGCAGATGTCGCTCGGCCGGCACGACGAGGCCGCGGCGGCCTACCGCAAGGCGCTGGCGCTCAAGCCCGATGACGCCTCGCTGCTGACCGACTACGCCGACGCGCTTGGCGTGCTCAACGGCCGCACGCTCGAAGGCGAGCCGGCGCGGCTGCTCGAGCGCGCGCTCAAGCTCGACCCGCGCCACGTCAAGGCGCTGGTGCTCGTGGGCACGCTGGAGTACCAGCGTGGCAACTACGCCGGCGCCGCGAAGCGCTGGCAGGAGGTGGTGGCCATCGGCCCGGCCGGCGACGGCTTGGTCGAGCTGGCGCGCGAGGGGGTGGCGCAGGCCCAGCGGCGGCAGTCGGCCGCGGCCTCGGCGCCGACCGAGGCCGCGCCGCCCGTGGCTGCCGCAAGGGCGGCGAGCGCAGTGGATGCCCCGTCCGGCCCGACGATCACCGGCACCGTGCGGCTTGCGCCGGCGCTGGCGGCCCAGGCGTCGCCGGAGGACGTCGTCTTCATCTTCGCGCGGGCCGCTGGTGCGGCGGGCGGTGGTGGCATGCCGCTGGCCATCGTGCGCAAGCGCGTGGCCGAACTGCCCGCCGCCTTCACGCTCGACGACAGCCAGGCGATGTCGCCGGCGGCGCGGCTGTCGTCGGTGCAGCAGGTGGTGGTGACCGCGCGTGTCAGCAAGTCCGGCCAGGCGACACCGCAGCCGGGCGACCTCGAGGGCGCTTCCGCGCCGGTGGCTCCCGGGTCGCCGGCCGCACGCAGCGTCTCGGTGGAGATCGGCACCGTGCGGCGCTGAGGCGGCCACCGCCGCGCCTGGGCGCCTGCCGCAGCGGCAGGCGACGCGTGGCGGGCGGCGCCGGCGCCGGCGACGGAACAGGGCCGCAGCTAGAGCGCGAACACCTTGCCCGGGTTCATGATGTTGCGCGGGTCGAGCGTGCGTTTGATGCTGCGCATCATCTCCACCGCCGCCGGGCCCGCCTCGTCGAGCAGGTAGCCCATCTTGTGCAGGCCCACGCCGTGTTCGCCGGTGCAGGTGCCTTCCAGGCGCAGCGCCCGCTGCACCATCTGCACGCCCAGGCGCTCGACCTCGGCCACCTCCTTCGGGTCGTTCGGGTCGAGCAGCCAGCTGAGGTGGAAGTTGCCGTCGCCCACGTGCCCGACGATCCAGTACGGGATGCCCGCCGCGTCGCTCTCGGCGATGCTCTCGTTGATGCTCTCGGCCAGGCGCGAGATCGGCACGCAGGTGTCGGTGCTCTGGCAGCGGCAGCCCGGGCGCATCTGCAGCGCCGCGAAGTACGACTTGTGCCGCGCCTGCCACAGGCGCGTGCGCTCCTCGGGCGTGGTGGCCCACTGGAAGTCGGCGCCGCCGTGCTCGCGCGCGATGTCCTGCACGGCGGCCGCCTGCTCGGCCACGCCCGCTTCGCTGCCGTGGAACTCCATCAGCAGCATCGGCTGCTCGCGCAGGCCGAGCTTGGCGTAGGCATTGACGCCGCGGATGGCGTTGGCGTCCAGCAGCTCGCAGCGCGCGATCGGCACGCCCATCTGGATGACCTGGATCGTCGTGCGCACCGCCGCGTCGACGCTCGGGAAGTGGCAGATCGCCGCGCTCACCGCCTCGGGCAGCGGATAGAGCTTCAGCGTGATCTCGGTGATGACGCCCAGCGTGCCTTCGCTGCCGACGAACAGGCGGGTGAGGTCGTAGCCGGCGCTGCTCTTCTTGGCGCGCGTGCCGGTGCGCATCACCTCGCCGCTGGCGTTGACGACCTCCAGCCCGAGCACGTTCTCGCGCATCGTGCCGTAGCGCACGGCGTTCGTGCCGCTGGCGCGCGTGGCCGTCATGCCGCCGATCGTGGCGTTGGCACCGGGGTCGATGGGGAAGAAGAGGCCGGTGTCCTTGATCTCGCGGTTCAGCTGCTCGCGCGTGACGCCGGGCTGCACCGTCACCGTCAGGTCCTCGGCGTCGATGCGCAGCACCTTGTCCATGCGCCCGAGGTCGAGCGTGATGCCCCCCTGCACCGCGAGCACGTGGCCTTCGAGCGAGCTGCCGACGCCGAACGGGATCACCGGCACGGCGTGCTCGTGCGCCAGCTTCACCGCCGCGGCCACGTCGGCCGTCGATTCGCAGAACAGCACCACCTCCGGCGGCGTGGCGGCGTACACGGACTCGTCGCGGCCGTGCTGCTCGCGCACCGCGGCGGCGGTGGAGCAGCGCTCGCCGAAGCGCTCGCGCAGGGCCCGCAGCATCGCCGGCGGCACCGGGCGCACTGCGCCGCGCGGGTGGATGGGGTCGTGGGGTGCGTTCATCGCCGGCTCTCCAGGGTAGCGCCCAAGCGCGTTCCATTCTAGGGAGGACGGGTGTGACCACGAAGGCGGTGGAACTGCCCTGCCGCGGCGCCGCATCTCCTTTCCAACCCCTGGGGGATTGCCCTGCAAGATGCACTCGCCCAAGCTTCGCCGCAGGAGTGCCCGTCATGGCTCACGCCAATGCCGTCATCCCCGACCGGGGCGAGTTCATCGACGTGCTGCGTGCGATGCGCCGCGGACACGTGCTCGTGCAGGCCGGCGACCACGCCGGGAGCTGGGCGGTGGACGGTGGCCGCGTGTTCTCCGCCTACGACCCGCTGCTGCGCTACGAGCTCGTCGCCGAGTACGAGAACCCGGAAGGCTTCGAGCACGTGCACTACTTCCGCCTCACCGAGCGCGGCCGCGACTTCGCCGACCGGGCGTTCGCGGCCTGGCGCCAGCGCCCGCTGCTGGAGCGGCTGGCGGTGCGCCTGGTCGGCTGAGCCGTCGCGCGCGCCCGCCGGGCGGCGCGGCAGCGCCGGCGGCGAACAAGCGGACACCGGCGGGCCCCGTCGTCGGCGCCGCCAGCGGCGAGAATGCGGCTCGCCATGTCCAACCGCCTGACGCAGATCGCCACCCGCACCGGCGACGACGGTACCACCGGCCTCGGTGACGGCACGCGGGTGGGCAAGGACCACCGGCGCGTCGCCGCGATGGGCGACGTCGACGAGCTCAACTCCAGCCTCGGCGTGCTGCTGGCCGAGCCGCTGCCGGCCGACGTGCGCGACCTGCTCGTCACCGTGCAGCACGAGCTCTTCAACCTCGGCGGCGAGCTCTCCATCCCCGGCTACAGCCTGGTGACGGCCGAGGCCGTGGCCGGGCTCGACGCGGCACTGGCGCGCCACAACGCCGCGCTGCCGCGGCTGGCGGAGTTCATCCTGCCGGCGGGCACGCGCAGCGCAGCGCTCGCGCACGTCAGCCGCACCATCGCCCGCCGCGCCGAGCGTTCGCTGGTGGCGCTGGCCGCCGCCGGCGAGGCGGTGAACGACGCACCGCGCCAGTACCTCAACCGCCTGTCGGACCTGATGTTCGTGCTGGCGCGCGTGCTCAACCGCGCCAACCTCGACGGCCTGGGCGGCGACGATGTCTACTGGAAGAGCGAGCGCCTGGCGCGTTCGCGAGAAGAACCCTGAAGAACGGTATGCGACCGGGCGGGTCGGGCGGATGCCGGCGTCCGGCGCCATGGGAGAGACAACGATGACCGAATGGCCGTCGCCGCGCGGCGCGAGGGCCCCGCGCCCCGACCTCGCCTCACACCTCGCCTCGCGCTCCGCGTGGCACCTCGATGCCCTTCGGCGCCTCGCCCTCGCGCTGATGCTGGGCCTGCTGGCAGGGCTCGTGCTCCCGGCCGCGGTGCGTGCCCAGGCGGCCGACCCCGGCCCGCGCTGGGAGACGGCGTCGAGCCCGCACTTCCGCATCCACTACCGTGCCGCGCAGCGCCGCCAGGCCGAAGCGGTGGCGCGTGCCGCCGAGCGCGCCTGGCCACGCGTGACGCAAGGGCTTGCCTGGGAGCCGAAGAGCCGCATCGAAGTGGTCCTCTACTCGGAGATCGACCTCGCCAACGGCTTCTCGACGCCGCTGCCGTTCAACCTCGTCGGCGTGTTCCTCGCGCCGCCCGACGAAGGCGAGCTGCTCGACAACAGCGCCTGGCTCGACCTGCTGCTGGTGCACGAGCTGACGCACGCCGTGCACCTGGACAAGGTACGCGGCGCACCGCGCGTGCTGCAGGCGATCTTCGGCCGCATCGCCTGGTTCGTGCCCAACCTCTTCAACCCGGGCTGGATGCTCGAGGGCCTGGCGGTGTGGGAGGAGAGCGACCGCGACAAGGCCGGCGCCGGCCGCGGCCGCCTGAAGGGCCCCTGGTTCGAGGCCTGGCTGCGCGCCGAGCGCAGGCGCGGCTTCATCAAGCTCGCGGAGATCAACGCCGACGGTCGCGCGCTGCCGCTTTCCAAGCAGTATCTCTACGGCGCCTACTTCCTCGACTTCGTGCACCGCCGCTACGGCCCGGGCAAGGCGCAGGAGATGGTCGAGCAGTACAGCGGCAACATCGGCTTCGCGCCGCGCCTGCACAGCATGCCCTGGGGTGCCACCGGCAAGACGATGGACGTCCTGTGGGACGAGTTCCTGGCCGACCTGCACGAGCAGGTGGCGGCGCGCGCCGCACCGATCGAGCGTGTGCCCGAGGCGGCTGGCGAGCGCGTGCTCGGGCCGATCTTCGACCTGCCCTCGCTCGCCTCGCAGCCCGACGGCAGCGTGCTCGCGGTGGTGGACGACGGCCTCGGCGCGCCGCGCATCGAGCGGTTGCGGCGCGACCCGGCCGGCGGTGCCGGCGGCTTGAAGCGCGAGCGCATCGCCACCGTGCTGCGCGGTGCGCGTCTCGAAGCCGGCGCCGACGGCAGCGTGCTCGTGATGCAGCCCGACATCTGCCGCGGCTACTACCTGGCCTACGACGTGTATCGGCTGCAGGGCTCGCGCCTTACGCAGCTCACGCATTGCGCGCATCTTCGGCGCGCCGTGCAGCTGGGCGCGACGCGCAGCGCCAGCGGCGGCGTCACGGCGACGACGGCGCCCACCGGCGACCTCGCCGCCATCCAGCTCGAAGGCGGCCTGACGCGGCTCGTGCGCCTGACGCCGGGCGCGCGCGCCGAGCCGCGGGTGCTCTACGCGCCGCCCGAAGGCACCGATCTGCTCGACATCGCGCTGGCTCCCGACGGCCGCACGCTGCATCTGGTGACCAGGCGCGAAGGCGACTGGCGCATCCTCGAGCTCGACACCGCGGCCGCCGGCGCCGCGCCGGTGCTGCGCCTCGCGCACGACGCGCCGATCAGCAACCTGCGCCACGGCCCGGCCGGGCTGGAGATGGTGGCGGTCGACGGCGGCGTGGCCAACGCCTGGCGCCTGACGAGCCCCGGCCGCTGGCAGCGGCTGACGCACAGCCACACCGCGGTGGTGGCGCACGCGGGCAGCGCGCCGGACGGATCGCTGGCGCTGGTGACGATCGGCACGCAGGGCTACGAGCTGCGGCTGATGGCGGCCGCGCCGCCGCTGCAGGAGCGGGCCGCCGTGGCGCAGAGGCCGGCCGTGCCGGCCACCGGCGCGCAAGCCGGCAGCGGCGGCGCGGCCGAGCTCGGCCCGGCGCAGCCCTATTCGGCGCTGCGCACGCTGTACCCGCGCTCGTGGTTCCCGAGCCTCGTCGCCGACCGCGGCCTCACCGCCTACGGGGCCAGCACGTCGGGCGCGGACGCCGTCGGCTGGCACGCGTACGCCGCCTACCTGCAGGTCGAGACATCGCAGCGTGAGTGGCTGGGTGGCATCGAGTACATCTTCCGCGGCCGCCACGGCCTGGCGCTCGACCGCACGCTCGTCGCGCGCGCCTGGACGGGCAGCGACGGCGACGAGGAGACGACGCTCTACGACCGCGAGCTGCAGGCGCAGTGGCTGAGCCTCTTCCCGGTGCCGGGGCTGAACAGCCTCGCGCACCGCGTCACGGTGGGTATCGGCGCGGCGCTGGACCGCATCGAGCGCGTGACGGTGGCCAGCGGCGCCGTGGCGCGCCCGCAGGACGAGCGCATCGCGGCGCTGCTCGCGGACGTCGACAGCCGCGCCGGCAACTGGTACAGCGACGGTGCCAACCGCGGCCTGAAGCTGACGCTGCGCGGCGAGTCGTACAAGCCCTTCCAGGGCAGCGCGAGCGACGCGGCGCCCGACTACGACGGCCTCGTCGTGCGCGCCGACGCCAAGGCGTACATGGGCATCGGCCGCGGCGTGCTGGCGTTGCGGCTGACCGAGGCGCGCGCGCGCCGGTCGACGCGCCCGTTCCAGCTCGGCGGCGCCACCGAGGCCGGGCGCGGCATCGGCTTCGCGCTGAACAACCGCGAGATCGCCCTGCGCGGCTACCGTGGCGACGAGCCCGAGCTGCTCGGCCAGCAGGCGCGCCTGGCGACCGTCGAGTGGCGCATGCCGCTGGTGGACATCGACCGCCACGGCATGGTGCCGGCGCTCGGGATCAACCGGCTTGCCGCCACCTTGTTCTTCGACATCGGCGCGGCGTGGGCCGCCGGCCGCGACAACCCGGATGACTACCGCCGCGGCGTCGGCCTCGAGCTGCGCGGCGAGGCGAAGCTGCTGTACGCGCTGGCGATCGACCTGCGGCTGGGCGTCGGCCATGCGCTCGACCCGATCGCCGGGCGCAGCCGCACGCGCGGGTATCTCACGGTGGGACAGGCGTTCTGAGGCTGCTGCGCTGGGGCGGCGCAGCGGCACTCGTCGCGATTCGCACATCCACGTCGTGGCGCGCCAAGGCCGCCGGGTGGTCGGCTCCGCGAATGTCCTCTTCGAGCGGCCCAGCTTCGCAGCTACGCCGACCACCCGGCGTCCTTGGCGTGGCACCACCGTCGGTCTTCGACCGGAGGACACCACAGGGGGCGCCGGATCGGGACGGCAGGGCACCCCGCCGTCCCGATCCTCCCACTGACCGGCGAAGTGCGCCCTGTCGGATCAGTCAACCGATCGGTCGACCGTGAGGCGCAGTCACACCGCCGCCGAGCCTTCCTCGGCGAGCGCCTTGCGGCGCGCCCGCCAGGCGCCGCCGATCGCCAGCAGCCCCGGCACGATGATCATCAGCCAGACGATGAGGCTGAAGTTCGCCTGCACCCACGGCAGGTTGCCGAAGAGGTATCCGGCGCCCACGAGGCTCACCACCCACAGCACGGCACCCGAGACGTTGTAGCCGGTGAACTTGCTGCGCGTCATCTCGGCCACGCCGGCGACGAAGGGCACGAAGGTGCGCAGGAAGGGCATGAATCGCGCCGCGACGATGGTGATGCCGCCGTAGCGCTCGTAGAACGCATGCGCCTGTTCGAAGGCGCGGCGGTTGAACCAGCGGCTGTGCTCCCAGCCCCACACGCGCGGGCCCACGGCGCGGCCGATGCTGTAGTTGAGCTGGTCGCCGAGCACCGCGGCGACGATGAGCAGCCCCATCGACGGCGCGAGGTGCATCAGCCCCACGCCGCACAGCGCGCCGACGACGAACAGCAGCGAGTCGCCCGGCAGGAACGGCATCACGACGACGCCGGTCTCGACGAAGATGATGGCGAACAGCAGCGCGTAGACCCAGTGCCCGTGCGCAACGACGAACTCGCGCAGATGGACGTCGACGTGCAGGATGAAGTCGATGAGTTGCGGCAGTGCGTCCATCATGGTCGGCGCGGATTATCCCGGCCGGCCGTGACGGACACTCACGCCTTCAGGTAGTCGGTGCGCGAACCGAGCCAGCGTGCGACATGTTGCGCAGCTGCCTGCGGCGATTCACGCAGCAGGCGTGGGGCCATTTCTCGCGCGCGCGCCAGCAGCGCCGAGTCGGTGCCCAGATCGGCAAAGCGCAGCAGCCCATCCCCGCTCTGGCGCGCGCCCATGAACTCGCCCGGGCCGCGGATGTCGAGGTCGCGCCGCGCGATCTCGAAGCCGTCGTTCGTCTCGGCCATCGCGCGCAGCCGGTCCTTCGCCGCCGGCGACAGCGGGCCGCTGTAGAGCAGCACGCACACGCTCGCTGCCGAGCCGCGCCCGACGCGGCCGCGCAGCTGGTGCAGCTGCGCCAGGCCGAAGCGCTCGGCGTGCTCGATGACCATCAGGCTCGCCGTGGGCACGTCCACACCGACCTCGATAACGGTGGTGGCGACGAGCACGCGCATCTGCCCGCCGGTGAAGAGCGACATCACCGCCGCCTTCTCCGCGGTCGGCATGCGGCCGTGCAGCAGGCCAACCATCGTGCCCGGCAGCGCCGCACTCAGCTCGGCGTGCGTCGTGGTGGCGTTCTGCAGGTCGACGTGTTCGCTCTCCTCGACGAGCGGGCAGACCCAGTAGACCTGGCGCGGCGCGTGTCCCTCGGCGCCTTGCGCCAGCTCGTCGCGGATGCGCGCGATGACCTGCGCGCGCCGGTCGTCGGCGAAGAGCTTGGTCAGCACCGGCGTGCGGCCGGGCGGCAGCTCGTCGATCGTGCTCACGTCGAGGTCGGCGTAGTACGTCATCGCCAGCGTGCGCGGGATCGGGGTGGCGCTCATCATCAGCAGGTGCGGCTCGAGCGGCGGCGATGTGTCGGTGTGCTGCCCGCCATGCGCCGCGCCCTGCGCGCCGAGCTTCGCGCGCAGCGCCAGACGCTGCTCGACGCCGAAGCGATGCTGCTCGTCCACCACCGCCAGGCCCAGGCGCGCGAACATCACGTCGTGCTGGATCACGGCGTGCGTGCCCACGACGAGTGCCGCCTCGCCGCTGGCGACGAGCTCGAGCATCGCCTGGCGCTGCCTGCCCTTGCGGCTGCCGGTGAGCCAGGCCATGCGCACGCCCAGCGGCTCGAGCCAGCCGACGAGCTTGCGGAAGTGCTGCTCGGCCAGGATCTCGGTGGGCGCCATCAGAGCGCACTGCCAGCCGGCGCTGATGGCGGTGGCGGCGGCAAGCGCGGACACCACCGTCTTGCCGCTGCCGACGTCACCCTGCAGCAGGCGGTGCATCGGGCGGCTGCGTGCCATGTCGTCCTCGATCTCGGCGACGACGCGCTGCTGCGCGGCCGTCAGCCGGAACGGCAGCGCCTGCGCGAGCCGCGCGCGCAGCGTGCCGCCGCCGTCGCCCGCGTGCAGCGGCGGCGCACGCAGCCGCGCGCGCTCGGCCAGCGCCTGTGCCTGCGAGAGCTGCTGCGCGAGCAGCTCCTCGAACTTCAGCCGCTGCCACGCGGGGTGGCTGCGGTCCTCGAGCGCGGCGAGCGCCTCGCCGGGGGCCGGGTGGTGCAGCGCCTGCAGCGCCTCGCGCAGCGCCGGCAGGCCCGGCGGGAAGACATCGGCCGGCAGGATCTCGCCGAGCGGCGCGCGCGCCAGCGCGGCCGTCACGGCCTTGCGCAGGTAGGCCTGCGGCAGCGCCGCCGTGGTGGGGTAGACGGGGGTCAGCGAGCTCGGCAGCGGCGCGTCGGGTTCGACGACCTTCAGCACCGGATGCACGATCTCCAGGCCATGGAAGCCGCCGCGCACCTCGCCGCGCACGCGCACCCGCCGCCCGGCGGCGAGTTGCTTCTGCTGCGAGGGGTAGAAGTGCAGCCAGCGCAGCGCGATCTCGCCCGTGGCGTCGCGCACGCGCGCGACGAGGTGGCGGCGCGTGCGCGAGTGCTCGACGCGGCAGTCGTGCACCTGGCCCTGCACCTGCGCCGTGTCGCCCTCGCGCAGCGTGCCGATCGGCACGAGGCGGGTCTCGTCCTCGTAGCGCAGCGGCAGGTGCAGTGCGAGGTCGATGTCGCGCACGAGACCGAGCTTGAGCATTGCGCGCGCGGGTCCCGAGGCGCGTGCCGAGGCGGGCGCCGCGGCCGCGGCCTGCGTGGCGGCCGCCGTGCCGGGCTGCTTCTGCCCCTTCATGGCGCCGCCTTCTGCAAGGGCCGAAAGCAGGCAGGGCGATGGGGGCACATGGGAGAATTTTGTGGCATGCCCGCGTGGACCCTCGACGACTTCGACTACGCCCTGCCCGAGGCGCTGGTCGCGCAGCACCCGCTGCCCGAACGCAGCGCCTCGCGCCTGCTCGACGGCAGCGGTGCCATGCCTGTCGACCGTCGGTTCCGCGACCTGCCCGGGCTGCTGCGCGCCGGCGACCTGCTGGTCTTCAACGACACGCGTGTCGTGCGTGCGCGCCTGCTTGGCGAGAAGCCGACCGGTGGCGCGGTGGAGGCTCTCGTCGAACGCGTGCTGCCGCCGCCGGCGGTGAACGAGGTGTGGGCGCATCTGCGCGCGAGCAAGTCGCCGCGGGCCGGCACGACACTGCGCTTCATCGGCGCGGAAGGGCCGCAGGGCGCGCACTTCGACGCCGAGGTGCTGGGCCGCGCCGGCCCGGACGACTCGCTGTTCCATCTGCGCCTGCCGGCCGACCCGCTGGCGCTGATGCAGCGCTTCGGCCACGTGCCGCTGCCGCCGTACATCACGCACGCCGACACGGCCGAGGACGAGGCGCGCTACCAGTCGGTGCTGGCGGCGCGGCCGGGGGCGGTGGCCGCACCCACGGCGTCGTTGCACTTCGACGAGGCGATGCTGCAGGCGCTCGCCGCGCGCGGCGTGCAGCGCACGACGATCACGCTGCATGTCGGCGCCGGCACCTTCCAGCCGGTGCGTGCCGAGCGCATCGAAGAGCACCGCATGCACCGCGAGTGGTTCGAGGTGGACGCCGCCGCCGCCGAGGCCGTGGCGCGCACGCGTGCGGCCGGCGGGCGCGTCGTCGCGGTGGGCACGACGGCGATGCGCGCGCTCGAGTCGGCGGCGCTGCGCTCGCCGCGCGGCGCGGTCGAACCCTGCACCGGCGACACCGACCTCTTCATCACGCCGGGCTTCACCTTCCGCGCCGTCGACCGGCTGCTCACGAACTTCCACCTCCCGAAGAGCACGCTGCTGATGCTGGTGAGCGCCTTCGCCGGGCACGCGCACGTGATGTCGCTGTACCGGCACGCGGTGGAGGCGCGCTACCGCTTCTTCAGCTACGGCGATTGCATGTGGCTGGCGCGGAAGGGCTGACTCCGCCTTCGCGATCGGTCGCGGCGCCCTTCGTTGGTGGTGGCGGGATCGGGCCGGCGGCCTTGGGGCGCCACGCCCCGCCGTGCCATGCGCCCCTTGCGCACGAACGAGTGCCGGCACGGCGCGCCGACCCCGGACAATCCCGCCCCATGCTGCTGTTCGAGATCCTGAAGACCGAAGGCGAGGCGCGCCGCGGCCGCCTGACGCTGAACCACGGCGTCGTCGAGACGCCGGTGTTCATGCCGGTGGGCACCTACGGCACGGTGAAGGGCGTGCTGCCGCGCTCGCTGGAGGAGATGGGCGCGTCGATCATCCTCGGCAACACCTTCCACCTGTGGCTGCGCCCGGGGCTCGAGGTGATCAGGAAGTTCGGCGGCCTGCATCGTTTCGAGGGCTGGCGCCGGCCGATCCTCACCGACAGCGGCGGCTTCCAGGTGTGGAGCCTCGGCGAGATGCGCAAGATCAGCGAGCAAGGCGTGCACTTCGCCAGCCCGATCAACGGCGACAAGCGCTTCCTGACGCCCGAAGTGAGCATGCAGGTGCAGACGGCGCTCGCGAGCGACATCGTCATGCAGCTCGACGAGTGCACGCCGTACGAGACGAACGGCCACGTCACCACCGAAGGCGAGGCGCGCGCGTCGATGGAGCTCAGCCTGCGCTGGGCGAAGCGCAGCCGCGACGAGTTCGAGCGCCTGGGCAACCGCAACGCGCTCTTCGGCATCGTGCAAGGCGGCATGTTCGAGCCGCTGCGCGAGGAGTCGGCCGAGCGCCTGGCGGAGCTCGACTTCCCGGGCTACGCGGTCGGCGGGGTCAGCGTCGGCGAGCCGAAGGAGGACATGCTGCGCATCATGGCGCACACGCCGCGCCGCCTGCCCGCGGCCAAGCCGCGCTACCTGATGGGCGTGGGCACGCCGGAAGACCTCGTCGCCGGCGTCGCCGCCGGCGTCGACATGTTCGACTGCGTGATGCCGACGCGCAACGCGCGCAACGGCCACCTCTTCACGCGCTTCGGCGACCTGAAGATCCGCAATGCCCGCCACCGCGACGACGAGCGGCCGCTCGACCCCACCTGCACCTGCCACGCGTGCGTCGGCACGCCGCTGCCCGGCGGGGGATCGACCGGCGGCTTCAGCCGCGCCTACCTGCATCACCTCGAGCGCTGCGGCGAGATGCTGGCGCCGATGCTCGCCAGCATCCACAACCTGCACTACTACGTGAACCTGATGCGCGAGGTGCGTGAGGCGCTGGACGAAGGCCGCTTCGCTGCCTTCGCGCGGCAGTTCACGGCCGACCGCGCGCGCGGCATCGACTGAAGGCCCGGGGCCTTCGCTCGCGCGCACCTGTCGTGCTCGGCCGAGGTCTCGCGGCCCCCGAGCCGGGCGTGGCGGCACCCCCCCCAGCGGGAGGCGCGGTGATGCCGGGCGGTGCACGGCGTGCTACTTGATGTGCGGGATGCCGCATCGCCGCCGCGCCGCACCCCTGGGGGCGCCGCGCGCGGCTAGAGTCGCGCCGCGGAACGACCACGAACGACAAAGGACATGCCCGTCATCGCCATCGTGCTCGGCGCGCTGCTCGGCGGCGCGGCGGGCGACAGCTTCTTCGGTGCCGCGGTGGGCGCGCTGCTCGGCTGGCTGCTCGTGCGCGTGCAGCGGCAGCAGGCGGCCATCGCCGAGCTGACGCGGCGGCTGGCTGCGCCGCCGCAGGATCGGCCAGCCACCGCCGCGACACCCGCGGCCGGGGTGTCCGTGGGCGAGGCTGCGGCGCTGCGCGCCGGGCCCGAAGTGGAGGTGGACATCGCAGGCTCCGGACCCTCCGCAACACCGGCGCCCGCCGTCGAGTCCGCCGCGGTCACGATGGCGGATGCCGCGGCCGACCCGGCCGCAATGGCCATGGCAGGCCACGGTGCCGAGAGCCGTGCCGAGCCGACCGCGACGCTGCCCTCGCCCGCCGCGCCGCGCCCCGACCGGCTGGCGGCGATCAAGGCCTGGCTCTTCGGCGGCAACACCATCGTCAAGCTCGGCGCGGCGATCCTCTTCGTCGGCCTGGCCTTCCTCGCCCGCTTCGCGAGCGAACACGTGCGCTTGCCGATCGAGTGGCGCCTGGCGGGCATCGGCGCCGCCGCCATCGCGCTGCTCGCCTTCGGCTGGCGCCTGCGCCTCGCACGCGCCGGCTATGCGCAGGTGCTGCAAGGCGCCGCGGTGGCGGTGCTGTTCCTCACGCTCTTCGTCGCCTTCCGTACCTACCACCTGCTGCCGGCATTGCCGGTGTTCGTGTTGATGGTGGTGGTGGCGGCGCTGGCCGCCGCGCTCGCCGTGCTGCAGGACGCGCGCTCGCTTGCGGTGATCGGCGCGCTCGGCGGCTTCGCCACGCCGCTGCTGGTCTCCACCGGCAGCGGCAACCACGTGGCGCTGTTCAGCTACTACCTGGTGCTCGACCTCGGCATCGCCGCCGTCGCCTGGTTCAAGACCTGGCGTGCGCTGAACCTGGTCGGCTTCGTCGCCACCTTCGGTGTCGGCAGCCTGTGGGGCGTGCTGCAGTACCGGTCGGAGCACTACGCGAGCAGCCAGGCTTTCCTGGTCGCCTTCTTCCTGCTCTTCACGGCCGTGCTGCTGCTGCCGGCGCGCCGGCTGGCCGCCGAGGGCGGCGAGGCGGCCAGCGCGCGGCCGACGAAGGAAGCGCAGTGGGTCAACGGCAGCCTGCTCTTCGGCCTGCCGACCCTCACCTTCGCGCTGCAGCTGGGCATGGTGCGGCACTGGCCGTTCGGCAGCGCGGTCTCGGCGCTCGTGCTCGGCGCGTTCTACGTCGCGCTGGCCGCCGCCATGCGCCGGCGCGACCACCTGCGCGTGGTGTTCGAGTCGAGCCTGGCGATCGCCGTCGTCTTCCTCACGCTGGTGATCCCGTTCGGGCTCGACGCACGCAGCACCGCCGGCGCCTGGGCGCTGGAAGGGGCGGGGCTGGTGTGGCTGGGCTTCCGTCAGTCGCGCCGGCTGGCGCGCGGCTTCGGCTACCTGCTGCTGATGCTGGCGGCACCGACGCTGCTGCACGCGATGGACCGGCACGGCGCGCCGACCACGGTGCTCAACGCCTACCTGTTCAACGGCGCGCTCGTCGTCGCCGGCTCGCTGCTCGCCGCGCACGCCGTGCGCCGCGGCGTCGCGGCCGGGCGGGGCATGCACGGCGAGGGCATCGCCGAGCCGCTGCTCGTCGGCTGGGCCACGCTGTGGGCGCTCGCCACCGCGGGCTTGCAGATCGACCAGTTCGTGGCCGCGCCGTACGAGCCTGCGGCATGGCTCACGGCGGGCAGCGCACTCGCGCTCGGCTTCATGGCTCTGTCGCTGCGCCTGGCCTGGCCGATGGCGAGCTGGCCCGCGGTGCTGCACGCGCCGCTGCTCGCCGTCGCGGCGCTGGCGTGGCTGATCGATTTGCGCCAGCCGCTGGCCGCCGGCGGCGCGTGGGCGTGGCCGGCGGCCTTCGCCGCGCATCTGGCGGTGCTGCGCC
>JAHCKS010000057.1 GCA_026125665.1 Rubrivivax sp. | reverse complement strand
CCGCGCCGCTCGACGTGGCGGTGGTGCTGCCGCGCGGCTTCGGCGACCTGCTGGCGCTGGGCCGCCAGAACCGGCGCGAGCTGTACAGCCCGCAGCCGCGGCTGGAGCGGCTGGTCACGCCGCCGCCGCGCGACCTCGTGTTCGAGGTCGCCGGTCGCATCGACGCCAGCGGCCGCGAGGTGCAGCCGCTCGACGAAGCCGAGCTCGGCGCGCTCGGCGCGCGCATCGCCGCGACCGAGGTCGACGCGGTGGCCGTCTGCGGCCTCTTCTCGCACCTGAACCCGCGGCACGAGGAACGCATCGCCGAGGTGCTGCGCGCCCACCTGCCCGGCTGCGCGCTGGTGCTCTCGCACCGCGTGGCGGCGCGGCCGCGCGAGTACGAGCGGTTCGCCGCCGCCGTGCTGGCCGCCGAGGGCCGCTCGCGCGCCGACGAGCTCGAGCTCGTCGAGCCGGCGCCGGCCGACGGCCTGGACGAGCTGGCGCTGCTTCTGCAGGGCGTGGCCGACCACATGCAGCAGCGCCTGATGCAAAGCGCGCGCTCGTCGATCGCGCGCGAGGCGGGCGATTGCGCCGCCGCGCTCTTCCTGCCCGACGGGCGCCTGATCGCGCAGGCGCGCTGGCTGCCGCTGCTGCTGGGCTCGCTGATCCCGGCGGTGCAGGCGGTGCTGGCGCGGTTCCCGGCGGCGCAGATGGCCGAAGGCGACGGCTTCCTGCTCAACGACCCCTGGGAGGGCGGCTCGCACCTGCCCGACCTGACGCTCGTCGTGCCGCTTTTCCACACGCCGGCGGCCTGGACCGGCACCTCCGGGGTGCCGGCCATCGCCGAGCCGCGGCTGATGGCATTGGCCGCCGTCAGCCTGCACCACCAGGACGTCGGCGGCCTGACGCCCGGCTCGGTGCCGCCGCACGCCACCAGCCTCTTCGAGGAGGGGCTGCGCGTGCCGCCGGTGCAGTCGCACCGCCACGGCCAGCTCGAGCCGACGGTGCGCGCGCTGCTGCTGGCCAACACGCGCACGCCGTCGCACCTGGCGGCCGACCTCGAGGCACAGTGGTCCAGCTGCGAGCTGGCGGCGCGCGAGCTGGCGGCGCTGTGGCACGCGCCGGGGGCCGCCGGCTCGTTCGGCGGCCGCTGCCAGGCGCTGCTGGCGCGCACCGAGGCGCTCACGCGCACGGCGCTCGTGCGCGCACCCGACGGCCGCCACGGCTGGTGCGACCAGCTCGACAGCGACGGCGTCACCGACCAGCCGGTGCCGCTGCAGGTGGTGCTGCTGAAGCGTGGCGGCGAGCTGACGATCGACTTCACCGGCTCGGCGTCGCAGACGCGCGGGCCGGTCAACGCTTCCGTGGCCAGCATGATGTCGGCGGCGCTCTTCTTCATGCGCACGCTGGCGCCGAACGCGCCCAACAACGGCGGCTGCCTGGTGCCGATGACGCTGGTGCTGCCCGAAGGCAGCGTCGTGAACCCGCGCTGGCCGGCGGCGGTGAACGCCCGCACCGCCACCGTCAAGCTGGCCGCCAACGCCATGCTGTCGGCCTGGGGGCGCGAGGCGGCGGCGGTGACCTCGGCCGCGCACGCCGGCGTGGCGGCCGTGCTGTCGGTGGGCGGCGAGGACGGCGTCGGCAAGCCCTTCTTCTTCACCGAGATCATCGCCAGCGGTGCCGGCGCCAGCGCGCACGGACCGGGCGAGAGCGGCGTTTCCACCGACGTGGGCAACGCGCGCAACACGCCGGTCGAGGTGATCGAGGCGCAGGCGCCGGTGCGCGTGGAGGCCTACGAGATCCGCCGCGGCTCGGGCGGCGAAGGCGCCTTCCGCGGTGGCGACGGCGTGCGCCGTGCTTGGCGGCTGCTGCACGGCCGCGCGCTGCTGACCTACCGCGGCGAACGCCACGGCAGCCGCGCCCCGGGCAATGCCGGCGGCGGCGCCGGCGCGCCGAGCACGGCACGGGTATTGCGAGCGGACGGGCGCGTCGAGCCGCTCGGCCCGCGCGCGCGGGTCGAGCTGGCGGCCGGCGACGGCTGGGTGATCGAGACGGCCGGCGGCGGCGGCTGGGGGCCGGCCGAGGCGGCGGCATTGCAGGACGAACCTCTGGAAGGAGTGACCACGTGAACCGAAAGGGCGGCAGCGCAAGAGCGAACATGAGCGAGGGACAGGCCCTGCGCCGCCGTACACCCTGACCCGCCCCGATGCGCGTGCTCGTGATCTTCTGCCACCCCTCGCCCGAGAGCTTCAACGCCGCGCTGCACCGCCGCGTGCTCGACGAGCTGCGTGCGCGCGGGCACGAGGTGGACGACTGCGACCTCTACGCCGAGGGCTTCGACCCCGTGCTGCGCGGCGAGCACTTCGCGCGCTACCACGACGTGCCGGCCAACCGCGGGCCGGTGCGTGCCTACGTCGAGCGGCTGCTCGCCGCCGAGGCGCTGGTGCTGGTGTTCCCGGTGTGGAACTTCGGCCTGCCGGCGATGCTGAAGGGCTTCTTCGACCGCGTGCTGCTGCCCGGCGTCTCGTTCGACATGAGCGACCCGAAGCGCATCCGGCCGTGCCTCACGCACCTGAAGCACGTCGTCGGCGTGGCCACCTACGGCACGGCGCGCTGGCGCGCCTGGTGGCTGGGCGACGCGCCGCGCGCCATCGTCAAGCGGCTGATGCGGCGGCTGACCGACGGGCGCGCGCGCATCGAGTACCTGCCGTGCCACGGCATGAACCTGGCCGGCCCCGAGCAGCGTGCGGCTTTCGTGCAGCGCGTCGGTGCGGCGATGCAGCGCATCGCGTAGCCCGGTGCAGGATTCGCAGTCCACAGGATCGACAGGAGACCGGCAGATGTTCCACGGCACCAACCCCCCTTCGCGTTTCCTGCCCTACCTCACGTGGACCGAGATCGCGGCGCTGCCCGACCGCGAGAACACGGTGATCGTGGTGCCCACCGGTGCCACCGAGCAGCACGGACCGCACCTGCCGATCGCCGTGGACACGGTGATCAGCGCCGGCGTCATGGGCCACGCGCTCGCGAAGCTGCCGGCCAGCGTGCCCGCCTACGCGCTGTGGCCGATCACCTACGGCAAGAGCGAGGAGCACCTGCACTTCCCGGGCACGGTGACGGTGTCTGGGCACAACCTGCTGGACACGATGATCGACGTCGGCGAGTCGGTGTACCGCTCGGGCTTCCGCAAGATGCTCATCGCCAACGGCCACGGCGGCCAGCCGCAGGTGATGGAGATGGCGGCGCGCGAGCTGCGCCTGCGCCACGGCGACTACGTCGTCGTGCCGCACTCGGTGTGGCGCATGCCGAACGCGGCCTCGAAGTTCATGAGCGACCGCGAGAAGCAGCTGGCGATGCACGCCGGGCACGGCGAGTCGGCCATCATGCTGGCGCTGCTGCCCGAGCACGTGCACATGGAGCGCGCGGTGGCCAGCTATCCGCCGGTGTTCCCGTCGAAGCTGCTGTCGCCCGACGGGCGGCCGGCCTGCGCCTGGTCGTCGCGCGACTTCGGGCCGAGCGGGGTGATCGGCGACCCGATGGGGGCGACGCGCGAGCAGGGGCTCGAGATCCTCGAGTCGCTGGCCACCAGCTGGGCGAAGGCCATCACCGAGCTGCACGAGGCGAAGTGGGTGGTGCGGGACGAGGTGACCTGGGGGCGTGGGGCGCAGACGGGGCACATTCAGCAGAGGCTTTGACAGTTGTGGCTGTGGTGACTACTCCGACGGTTCGCGCAGCAAAGGGCTGTGCCCCGCCGCTCGGCCGCCCGCGGCCTTGCCCGCCACCAGACTTCCCTCGCCAGCAAAAAAACAACGACGACAACCCGACACAAGCCGCTTGAGATTCAACTCCACAGGAGAGAACCCATGACACGCCAGACCCTTACCACCCTCGCGCTCGCCGCGCTCACGACGACCACCGCCGCCGTCGCCCAGGAGAAGTTCGTCTACCAGACCAACTGGTACGCACAGGCCGAACACGGCGGCTTCTACCAGGCCGTGGCCGAAGGCACGTACAAGAAGTACGGCCTGGACGTCACCATCAAGATGGGCGGCCCGCAGCTCAACACGCTGCAGGTCATGGCCGCCGGCCAGGCCGACTGCATGATGAGCGCCGACACCGCCGCGCTGCTGGCCCGCCACGGCGGCGTGCCCATCGTCACCGTGGCCTCGGTCTTCCAGAAGGAGCCGCAGGTCCTCATCGCGCACGAGGACGTCAAGAGCTTCGAGCAGCTGAAGGGCAAGACGCTGTTCATCGGCGCCAACTCGCACCGCACCTGGTGGCCGTGGCTGAAGGCCAAGTACGGCCTCAGCGACGGCCAGGTGCGGCCCTACACCTTCAACATCCAGCCCTTCGTCGCCGACAAGAACTCCGCGATGCAGGGGTTCCTCACCAGCGAGCCCTTCGCCATCCAGAAGGCCGGCGTCAAGGCCAACGTGCTGATGTTCAGCGACCACGGCTACCCGGCCTACAACACCACCATCGCCTGCATGGAGGAGACGGTGAGCAAGCGCAAGGCGGCGCTGGCGGCGTTCGTCAAGGCGTCGATGGAGGGCTGGAAGAGCTACCTCGCCAACCCGGCGCCGGCCAACGCGCTGATCCGCAAGGACAACCCCAACATGACCGAGGAGCAGCTGGCCTACAGCGTGGGCAAGCTGAAGGAGCTGGGCATCATCACCGGCGGCGACGCGCAGAAGATGGGCATCGGCGTCATCACCGAGCAGCGCCTGAAGGCCACCTACGACCTGATGGTGACCAGCGGCGTCATCGAGCCGGCGAAGGTCGACTTCGCGAAGACCTACACGACCGAGTTCGTGCGCGACCTGAAAGTGCTGCCCTGATGGCCGCAGCGGGCGATCGCGCCACCAACGGCCGGGCGGGTGCGGCGGCCGCCGTGCCCGCCGTGCTGGCCGACGGGGTCGACAAGACCTACCCCGACGGCACGCACGCGCTGCAACCGGTGCACCTGGAGGTCGCCGAAGGCGAGTTCGTCACGCTGCTCGGCCCCTCGGGCTGCGGCAAGAGCACGCTGCTGAAGATGGTGGCCGGCCTGCTGGAGATGGACAACGGCACGCTGCGCCTGTGGGGCCGGCCGCCGGCGGAGCTGAAGGCGAGCGGCCGGCGGCTGGCCTTCGTGTTCCAGTCGCCGACGCTGATGCCGTGGGCCGACGTGCGCGAGAACGTGCGCCTGCCGCTCGAGCTGGGCGGCGTGCCGGCGGCCGAGGCCGGGCGGCGCGTCGACGAGGCGCTGGCGCTGGTGGGCCTGACGAAGTTCGCGGGCTCGCTGCCGAACATGCTTTCGGGCGGCATGCAGATGCGCGTGTCGATCGCCCGCGCGCTCGTCGTGCACCCGCAGCTGCTGCTGATGGACGAGCCGTTCGGCGCGCTGGACGAGTTCACGCGCCACAAGCTGGACGCCGAGCTGCTGGAGCTGTGGCGCAGCCAGGGGCTGACGGTCGTCTTCGTCACGCACAGCATCAGCGAGGCGGTGTTCCTCTCGCAGCGCGTGGTGATGATGGCGGCGCGCCCGGGGCGCATCACCGACGAGGTGGTGATCGACGAGCCGTACCCGCGCACGCGCGAGTTCATGGTGACGCCGCGCTTCGCCGCCTACGCCAAGCGGCTGCAGGACAGCCTGCACCGCGCCAGCGGGGGCCTGGACGACGCCGACGAGGCCGAGGCCGGGCCGGAAGCACGGCGCACGGGCGCCGCCGGTGCCCCCGCCCCGGCGGGCGAAGGAGCCCGCCCATGAGCGGCCCGCGCAACGGCAAGGGCGCACCGCGCCGGCGCATCGAGCGTATCGCCTATCCCGTGGCCTTCGCCGTCCTGCTCGTCGGCGCCTGGCAGTGGATGGTGGTGGCGCTCGAGCTCAAGCCCTACCTCGTGCCTTCGCCCGTGCTGATGATGCAGACGCTCGTCACGCACTTCGGCGCCTTCATGCAGGCGCTGTCGGTGACGCTGAAGGTGACGCTGCTCGCCTTCGCCGTGGCCACCGTGGTGGGCGTGGCGATCTCGTTCCTCTTCGTGCAGAGCCGCCTCGTCGAGACGACGCTCTTCCCCTATGCCATCCTGCTGCAGGTGACGCCGATCGTCGCCGTGGCGCCGCTCATCATCATCTGGGTGAAGAACCCGACCGGCGCGATGGTGCTGTGCGCGGCGCTGGTGGCGCTGTTCCCGATCATTGCCAACACCACGCTGGGCCTGCGCAGCGTCGACCCCGACCTGCAGGCCTACTTCAGGATGAACGGCGCCACGCGCTGGCAGACGCTGCGCCGGCTGCGCATCCCGAGCGCGCTGCCGTACTTCTTCGGCGGCCTGCGCATCTCCAGCGGCCTGTCGCTGATCGGCGCCGTCGTCGCCGAGTTCGTCGCCGGCACCGGCGGCACCGGCGCGGGGCTGGCGTACCAGATCCTGCAGGCCGGCTTCATGCTCGACATCCCGCGCATGTTCGCCGCGCTGCTGCTCATCTCGCTCACCGGCGTGCTGCTGTTCGTGGCGATGGCCTGGCTGACGCGGCGCTACATCGGCCGCTGGCATGCCAGCGAAACCTCGCGCGACTGAACACGCACACCTTCTTCCTCCTCCCATCCATGTCCGAAGCACCCACCGTCGACGCCCTGGCCGCCACGCTGCCCGCGCTGGACTGGACCACCGACCGCGAACGCGTGGCGCTGCTCTCGCGCGACTTCTCCTGGTTCAGCCCGATCCTCAAGGCCGCGCTCGAAGGCAAGAGCGCCGACATCGCCGTGCGCCCGCGCGACGAGGACGAGCTGCGCGCGCTGGTGGCCGAGTGCGCACGCCGGCGCATCCCGCTCACGCTGCGCGGCGCCGCCACCGGCAACTACGGCCAGTGCACGCCGCTGGCCGGCGGCGTGCTGGTGGACATGGGGGCGATGAACCGCGTCGTCTGGCAGCGCGGCGGTGTCGTGCGCGCGCAGGCCGGCATCCGGCTGGCCGAGCTCGAGCGGCGCGTGCGCGGCGACAGCGCCGCGAACAGCGCGGCGAAAAGCGCGAAAGAGGGCGGCCCGGCCTACGAGCTGCGCTGCATGTCCTCCACCTTCCGCGTGGCCACGCTCGGGGGGCTCTTCGGCGGCGGCTTCGGCGGCGTGGGCTCGGTCACCTACGGGCCGCTCGGCGCCCCGGGCAACGTGCTCGGCGCGCGTGTGCTGAGCCTGGAGCCCGAACCGCAGGTGGTGGAGCTGCGCGGCGCCGACGCGCTGGCGCTGCACCACACCTGGGGCACCACCGGCATCGTGCTCGAGCTCGAGCTGGCGCTGGCGCCGGCGCAGGAGTGGCTGGAGATGGTGGTGGTGTTCGGCAGCGGCGCCGACGGCGCGGGCGGCGATGCAGCGCCCGACCCCGCGGCCGGCTTCGACGCCGCGCTGGACTTCGGCGAGGCGCTGGCGCTCGCACCCGGCATCCCCAAGCGCAACATCGCCGTGCTGGCCGACCCCGTGCCGGGGTTCATCACGAAGGGCACGCCGCGCTGGGCGCCGGTGTTCCCCGCCGGGCACGCGGCGGCGCTCATCGCCGTGGCCGCCTCGGCCGAGCCGGCCGCGGCGGCGCTGGCCGAACGCTTCGGCGGCCGCGTCACGCACCGCGCCGACAGCGCCGAGGCGCAGCGCCGCAACCAGACCATCCTCGAGATGACCTGGAACCACAGCACGCTGCACGCGCTGAAGGTGGACCCCGGCCGCACCTACCTGCAGACCGCCTTCACCGCCGGCCGCCACCTGGAGCAGGTGCGCACGATGCACCAGCGCTTCGGCCGCGCCGCGCCCGGCGAGCCGCCCGACGCCGCCGAGGTGCTGATGCACGTGGAGTTCATCCGCAGCGCCGACGGCCCGCTCATCTGCACCTCGCTGCCGCTGGTGCGCTACACGGGCGAAGAGCGGCTGCAGGAGATCATCGACGCCTATCGCGCCGCGGGCGTTCGCGTGAACAATCCGCACGTGCGGCATGTCGAGGACGGCCGATTCGGTGGCACGCTCCCTCCTGCCGCGTTGGCGGCCAAGCGGCGCTTCGACCCGCTGGGGCTGCTGAACCCGGGCAAACTACGCACATGGCCTCCGCCGGCCTGAGGGCGGGGCCGCACATCACCCGAGACAAGCCCATGGATCCGAATCCGAACGTCTTCGTCGTCCACGGCCCGCGCCCCCCCGATGCGCCGGCCTTCCCGATCGTGCTCGACTCGCCGCACTCGGGCTTCCGCATGCCGCCCGACTTCGGCGCCGTGGCCACCGTGCAGGAGCTGCGCGACGGCGAGGACGCCTTCATCGACGAGCTGTACCTGCCGGCGGCGAAGATGGGCATCCCGCTGCTGACGGCGCAGTTCCCGCGCACCTACATCGACCCCAACCGCCACACCTCCGACATCGACCCGCACCTGATGGCCGAGCCCTGGCCGCACAAGACGATGGACAGCGGCAAGGCGGCCATCGGCAAGGCGCTGGTGTGGCGCACGCTCGACAAGGGCAAGCCGATCTACAACCGCAAGCTCGGCGTGGCCGAGGTGATGGCGCGCATCGAGCGCTACCACCAGCCCTACCACGACGCGCTGTGGGAGCTGATGGCCAACGCGCACACGCGCTTCGGCGTCGTCTATCACATCAACTGCCACTCGATGGGGCCCAACACCACCGTCGAGATCGAGGGTGTCGAGGGCCAGCCGCGGCCCGACTTCGTGCTCGGCGACCGTGACGGCACCACGTGCGAGCCGGCCTTCACCAACTACATCGGCAAGTTCCTGCAGGGGCTGGGCTACACCGTCGCGCTGAACAACCCGTTCAAGGGCGTGGAGCTGGTGCGCGCCTTCAGCGACCCCTCGGCCGGCCGGCACAGCCTGCAGCTCGAGATCAACAAGCGGCTGTACATGCACACCGACCGCATCGAGAAGCACGAAGGCTTCAGCAAGCTGCAGGGCCAGCTGATGCAGCTGATGAACGTGCTGGGCGAGCGCTTCGGCTACGCGCAGACGATGATCCGGCCCCGCCGCTGAGGCGGCGGCGCCCGCCGCCGTGCCGCTCGGACGACTCGGAGGCCGGGGCGAGGCGGCCGTGCCGCCAGTGGTACCTGTTTCTGGTACTCTCCGCGCCGGTGACGCGCAGTCATCGGCGGACCCTGGAGGCGCTCTTTGCCCATCCGACCAGCGCGAACATCGCCTGGAAGGACATCGAGGCCCTGCTGTGCGGCCTGGGGGCGGAGATATCCGAGCGTGAGGGCAGCCGCGTGGCTGCGGTCCTGTTCGGCGAGGTGCGGGTCTTCCACCGCCCGCATCCTTCCCCGCACACCGACAAGGGTGCGGTGATCAGTGTGCGCCGCTGGCTCGAACAGCACGGAGTGCGACCATGAGCGTGATGACCCTCGAAGGCTACAGCGCCAAGATCGAGTACGACGGCGAGACCGACATGTTCCGCGGCGAGATCCTGGGGCTCAGCGGAGGTGCCGACTTCTACGGCCGCAATCCCAGGGAACTGCGCGCCGAGTTCAGGAAGTCGCTCCACGTCTTTCTCGAGGTCTGCCGAGAGAAGGGCATCGAGCCGAGGCGAAGCTACTCCGGCAGGTTCAACCTGCGAATCTCACCCGAACTGCACGAGCGGCTGGCCATCGTGGCTCAGGTGGAGGGGAAGAGCATCAACGCCGTGGCACAGGAAGCGCTCGAGCAGCGCGTGGACGCATGAAGCTGCGGGTCGGGTCGAGTGGCCCGAACCGGCCGTGTGCGGGCAGGCTGCGCCAGGGTTGAGCGACGTGGCTGGACGCGCCCCCGCCATCGAACTGAAGCCGCCCGTCATCGAGCGCTGGCGCGACGGCGGCACGGGCGTCGACTTCGTGCACGCCTGGGACACCGGCAAGCCCGGCCCGCGCGTGATGATCCAGGCGCTGACGCACGGCAATGAGATTTGCGGCGCCATCGCGGTCGACTGGCTGCTCGGCGAGATCGCGAAGGGCGCCTGGCGCCCGGCGTGCGGGCGGCTGATCTGCGCCTTCGCCAACGTCGCCGCCTTCCAGTGTTTCGACGCGGCGCACCCCTTCGCCAGCCGCTGCATCGACGAAGACCTGAACCGCGTGTGGGCCGACGAGGTGCTGCTCGGCGCACGCGACAGCGCCGAGCTGCGCCGCGCGCGCGAGCTGCGCCCCTTCGTCGACGCCAGCGAGCTGCTGCTGGACATCCACTCGATGAGCGAACCCTGCGCGCCGCTGATGGTGTGCGGCACGCAGGACAAGAACGCCGCCTTCGCGCGCGAGCTCGGCATGCCCGGCATCCTGCTCGTCGACACCGGCCACCCGGCCGGGCTGCGCATGGTGGAGCGCGGTGGTTTCGGCGACCCGAACGACCTGAAGCACCGCGCGCTGCTCGTCGAATGCGGCCAGCACTGGGAAGCCGCCGCCGCCGACGTGGCGCACGACACCGTGGTGCGTTTCCTCGGCCTCACCGGGCTGGCCGAAGCGGCGTGGGTGAACGCCCACGTGCGCCTGCCGCTGCCCGAGCGCCAGCGCCTGGTGCGCGTGACCGAGCCCGTGGTGGCGCGCAGCAACGAGTTCAGGTTCCTGGTGCCGACGGTGGCCATGTCCGTCATCCCCAAGGCCGGCACGCCCATCGCGCAGGACGGCGAACACGTCTTCGTGACGCCCTACGACGACACGGTGCTGGTGATGCCGGGGACGAAAAACCTCAAGCCGGGGGGGACGGCGGTGAGGCTGGGGCGGTTCGAGGACTGAGGCTTTCTGGCGGCCGCGACCGGGTGAGGTCGCGCGCCGCAAAGGGCTTTGCGGGCAGCGCCCGGCGCACAGCTGCGGCGGTCGGCTCGCTGCGCGAGCCAACTCCCCTGCGCTGCGCGGTCTTGTGGCCCACGCGCGGAACTCGTTGCACTCGCTTCGCTCGTGCCACTCGGACAGCCGCGCGAGTCAGAAGTGGAAGCGCGCGAGTACGCGCGCGGGCCACAAGACACTGCGCTGCTCGCCTTGCAGGCCGCACCGGGCGCAAGCGCCCGGTCGCTCGCCAGGCACGAACAGTGCACTGGACTGTTCGTGTCCGGGCTCGCCGCCACAGATGCGCGCCGGGCGCTGCCCGCAAGGCCCTTTGCGGGGGATCGGGGGTGGTCTGGGTGGCGATGGTCTGCGGCGGGGATGGCTGCGTAACCCGAACAGGCGGAGCGATCCCGAGTCGGGTTCAGACTGATTTCGGGTGTCCAGTCCGCGCCGGTCGGCACCCGCCAACGACCCATTGCCGACGTGAGAGGATTGGGTCTGGTTGCACTTCCTGCGGCACACAGATCCGAGACGACGCGCTTCAGCATCAGCCATGAGTCATCAGAATCAACACTCCGTCCCGGATTGACTGGACACTTGGTTTCCTTGCCGGGAGTCGGGCGGGGGGACGCACAAGCCTTGACCGATCAAGGGGTCTGTCAACTTCGACGTAGGCAGCGAGTCACACCCCAGAGTCAAGGCGGCAAGCGCAACGGCGGCGAGGGTCAGAAGGATCCTCACGCGCCGCGCATCGCCCATGGCGCTGCCCTGCGTTGCGATACGGGGATGGGGGATCGAGTTCATCGTCATCTCCTTGGCTTGCCCACGGTCACCGCCGGTGGATGAACTGTCCGCGGTGAGCTACCGTTGCGTCCCTAGGCGTTCCTAATCGTCTGCTAAGCATTCGCAAGTCCGGCGCTGCCTGCCGGACCTGTCGGCGTCGGGAGGCCGACTCGTGTCGAACCGCTTCTTCCTCGGCCGATTCGAAGTCAGGCCCGACGAACGCCGTGTCGTCGCCGAAGGCGCCGACGTCGTACTCGGGGGGCGGGCATTCGACCTGCTGCTGTGCCTGATCGAACACCGCGAGCGGTTCGTCAGCAAGGACGAGTTGCTGGAGCGCGTCTGGCCCGGGCTGGTGGTCGAGGAGAACAACATCACCGTGCAGGTCTCGGCGCTGCGCAAGCTGCTGGGCGCGCAGGCGGTGGTCAACGTATCGGGCAGGGGCTACAAGCTGGGAGTGGCGGTGACCGAAGGGGTGTCGACCGTTTTGCCGGCACCCGCCATGCCGGGGGCGCCGCCCCAGGAGGCCTCTGCACTGACATTGCCGGACCAGCCCTCGCTGGCGGTGCTGCCGTTCGAGAACCTCAGCGGCGATCCGCAGCAGGAGTACTTCATCGACGGGGTGGTCGACGACATCATCACCGCGCTCTCGCGCGTGCGGACCTTCTTCGTCATCGCGCGCAGCTCCAGCTTCACGTACAAGGGCCGGGCGGTGAACGTGAAACAGGTCGGGCGCGAACTGGGCGTGCGCTACGTGCTCGAGGGCAGCTTCCGTCGAATCGACACGCACGTTCGCGTCGTCGGCCAGCTGGTCGATGCGGAGACCGGTCGACACATCTGGGCCGGCCGCATCGACGCCGACGTGCAGGACATCTTCGACTTGCAGGACCGGCTCACCGAGAGCGTCGTCGGCGCCATCGAGCCGAGTCTGCGACGGGCGGAGATCGAGCGCGCGCGAGCGAAGCCGACGACGAGCTTGCGCGCCTACGACCTCTGCCTTCGTGCCATGGTGCACTTCACTCCGTTGGCGACCCGGGCGGGAAACGAGGAGGGGATGGGGTATCTCAAACAGGCGATCGCCCTGGACCCGGGGTATTCGTACGCCAAGTCCATGTGCGCGCGCATGCAGGGTTGGCGCAAGAGCCAGTCCTGGGCCGACGACGCGGGTATCCGCGAGGGGATCAGGCTGGCCGAAGAGGCCTTGCAGGATCACCGCGACGACCCGGACACTCTGGCCAACGCCGCCATGTCGCTGAGCTGGCTTGCCCGCCGGCACGACGAAGCGCTGCACGCCATCGAGCGAGCGCTGGTCTTGAACCCGAATTCGGCGTGGGTCGCACACGCCGCCGGATGGATTCGCATGTACGTCGGGCAGGCGGCCGCGGCGATAGCGCACTTTCAGCGCGCGATCCGGCTCAGCCCGCTCGATCCCCTGACCTCGGCCTTCATGACGGGGCTTGCAGCCGCCTACAGGAGAGTCGGGAGGTTCGACGACGCCTTGTCGGCCGGGCTGCGTTCGTTGCGCGAAGCACCGGACAACCACACGACTCACCGCGTGGTGATCAGCTGCCTGGTGGAACTCGGCAGATTGGACGAGGCCCGGGTCGCGGCGCAGCGCCTGCTTGCCCTGTCGCCGGGACTGACTGTCTCGAAGTGCCGTGCGCTCCAGGTCTGGAGTGAGCCGGAGTACATCGACCGCTACCTGGCCACGCTCGGTCTCGCCGGCATCCCGGAGTAACTATGCTGGCTCCGAGAGCCCGGTGCCCGCTTCACCTCATGCGGACTCCTGCGCGCGGGCGACGGTTTCTTCATGTCCGTCACCGTGAGTAACCCGTTCGTTCGGCAACGGCCGGTCGCGCTGCAGAGCCGCCAATGACGCCGCCGCTTCGACAGGTGAGGCAATGAAGGCCGACACCGCCTCCGCCAACCAACCCGCTCCCCGCGGGGCCTGCCGGCGGCCGAGCCGCGCGAACGGTGGAAGTAGGTGGGCGTCGCAGCGTCGCGGCATTCAGCCCGCGCGCCGCACCGCCGGCCCTTCGCCGATTGCATCGCCGCGCGTCGCCACCACCGCCGCCTCGCCCTCGCTGCCGCGCCCCAGCTCCGCCGCCGGCGCGGCGCGCACCACCACGCGGTCGCCGGGCGTCTGGTTCAGCAGCAGCCGCGTCACTTCGGGCCGCGCGTAGTGGCCGGCGGGGTCGGCGGCGGCCTTGGCCAGGGCGATCATGCCGAGGTCGAGGTCGGCGTAGACGATGCCGTCCTGGTCTTCGGGAATCGGCTCGTGCATCAGCTGCCCGTCGGGCGCGTAGATGGTCGTGAAGCCGCCGCCTTGCAGCAGCAGCTGCTTCTTCATCGGGTCGTCGCCGCACAGCATCTGCACCATCTCGTTCGAGACGGCGGCGCACGTCATGCCAGGGTCGGCACCATCGCAGGCAGCTCACAGCGGCATCCCTGACGCGGTACGACCTCGTCGCCTGAGAAGCACCGCACCACTGTACGGGCGCGTTGGCTCCGCTACGATGGCCGGATGTCGAAGGGTCGCCCGCCGAAGTACCCGGTATCGCCTGGTTCGACCGATGCACCGCCGGCGCCGAGGCCGCGGTGATGCGAGTGCCGCAGCCGGACACCAAAGGAGTCCTGATCATGGGCGCGCGCCTGCCGATCGATCCCGATGCGCTGAGTGAGTTGTGCCGGCGCCATCGCATCCGCAAGCTGTCGCTGTTCGGCTCCCAGCTCGCGGGCAATGCCCGGCCGGACAGCGACGTCGACCTGCTCGTCGAGTTCGGGCCCGGCAGCCGCACGACGCTGCTGGACATGGCGCAGATCGAGATCGAGCTGTCGCCGCTGCTGGGCGGCCGCAAGGTCGACCTGCGCACGGCCGAGGACCTGAGCCGGTACTTCCGCGATGAGGTGCTGCGCACAGCGCAGCCGCAATATGTCGCCGGATGACCGCTGGTGGCCCTGCCCGTGCTGCTGGCTCAGATCAAGCCGGCTCTTGCGGAGCCCTGAAGCGGTTGATGCGGTCCGGTTTGCCGGCGGGCCAGGGCGCACCGCCCGGGCGCGTCGTCAGCGCTGCCGCACGTACCGCCCCGGCGCGTCGTCGATCACCTCGTAGCCCTTGCGCGGCGCACCCAGCGCCGGCGGCTTGACCTGCCCGCCCGAGTGCTGCACCAGCCACTGCTGCCAGGCCGGCCACCACGAGCCCTCGTGTTTCGTTGCCGCCTCGATCCAGTCTTCCGGCGCGAGGTACGGGTCCTTCAGCCGCCGGGTCTTCATGCGGTAGTGGCGCTTGGGGTGCACCGGCCCGCAGACGATGCCCGCGTTGTGCCCGCCGCTGGTGAGCAGGAACGTGAAGTCGTCGGAGCGCACGAGGTTGTCGGTCTTGTACACCGACTTCCACGGCGCGACGTGGTCGGTCTCGGTGCCGACGACGAACATCGGCAGGTCGATGTCCGACAGCCGCACGCGCTGGCCGCCCACCGGGAAGCGGTTGGTCGCCAGCTCGTTGTCCAGGTACAGCCGGTACAGGTACTCGGTGTGCATGCGCCAGGGCATGCGCGTGCCGTCGGCGTTCCAGGCCATCAGGTCGATCATCGGGTCGCGCTGGCCCTTGAGGTAGTTGTTGACGATGGGCTGCCACACCAGGTCCTGCGAGCGCAGCAGCGCGAAGGCGCCGCCCATCTGCCGGCTCTCGAGCACGCCCTTCCTGTGCATCGTCGCCTCGAGCAGCGCCAGCTGACTCGGGTTGATGAAGAAGGCCAGCTCGCCCGGCTCGGAGAAGTCGGTCTGCGCGGCGAACATCGTCACCGAGGCCAGCCGCGCGTCGTCGTCGCGCGCCAGCGCCGCGGCGCCGATGGCCAGCAGCGTGCCGCCGATGCAGTAGCCCACGGCGTGCACCTTGCGCTTCGGCACGATGGCGGTCACGGCGTCCAGCGCGGCGCGGAAGCCCTTGTCGACGTAGTCGTCCATGCCGAGCTCGCGGTCGCGCTCGTCGGGGTTCTTCCACGAGATCATGAACACCGTGTGGCCCTGGTCGACCAGGTACTTGACGAGCGAGTTGCGCGGGCTCAGGTCGAGGATGTAGTACTTCATGATCCACGCCGGCACGACGAGCAGCGGCTCGGCGTGCGTGCTCGTCGTCGTCGGCTCGTACTGGATCAGCTCGATCAGCTCGTTGCGGAAGACCACCTTGCCCGGCGTCACGGCCACCGTCTTGCCGACCTCGAACGCCTCGGCGCCGGCAGGGGCCGTGCCTTCGACGGTGTGGTGCAGGTCCTCCAGCCAGTTCTGCACGCCGCGCACGAGGTTCTGGCCCTGCTCGGCCTGCGTCAGCGTCAGCAGCTCGGGGTTGGAGCCGAGGTAGTTCGCCGGCGAGCTGGCGTCCAGCAGCATGCGCACGGCGAACTCCATCAGCTGCGCGTGGTAGTCCGTGACGCCGCCCACGCCCTGCACCGCCTCGTGCAGCAGCGCGGCGCTGTTCTGGTAGGCGCGGGCGTAGACGTTGAACGGCCACTGCGACCACGCCGCGCCGGCGAAGCGCCGGTCGGCGGGGCCTTCGAAGTGGTCGTCGGGCGGCAGCGGCTGGCCGGCCAGCGCGCGCAGCGCGAAGGCCCAGGTGTCGCTGGCGCGCTCGACCAGCTCCTGCCGCAGCTCCAGCCGCCTTGCCGGCGAGAGGGCCAGGTGCATCGCCCAGTCGGCCCAGGCGCTGGTGAAGGCCATCGGCGCGATGCCGGCCGTCATCTGCGCCAGCTGCGCGCGGAACTCGCGGTCGAAGTCCTGTGCCGCGGGCACGGACCCCTTGTTCGTCTTCGTCACGTCGTCTCCTCGGCTCTTGTTGTGGGAAGCGGGCGGCCGTGCCCGCGCCTCGCCCGAGTCCTGTGCGGGCTCAGGCCGGCGCGTGCCAGCCGGCGTCCACCCACAGCTCGCCGCTCACCGCGGCGTTGGCGAGCATGAAGCAGATCGCGTCGGCGATCTCCTCGGGCTGGATCAGCCGGCCGAGCTGCGTGAACGGCAGGATGTTCTTCGCCACGTAGTCCTGGCCGAGCGCGCGCACCATCGGCGTGTCGGTGAAGCCGGGATGGATGACGCTGCAGCGCACGCCGTAGAACATGGCCTCCTTCATGATCGTCGCCGCCGCGCCTTCGAGGCCGGCCTTGGTGCTGGCGTACGAGATCTGCCCGCGGTTGCCCTGCGACGAGATCGAGCCGATGAAGACCACCGAGCCCTGCATGCCTTCCTCGGGCGTCCAGCGCTTCAGGCCGCGCGCCGCGCGGTCCTCGGCGATGCGGCCGATCATCTCCAGCGCCCAGTACACCGGCGCGATGAGGTTGACGTCGACGACGAGCTTGAACTGCTCCACCGGGTAGATGCGCGCGCGGCCGGTGTTCTTGTCCACGCGCACCGCGAGGTCGTCGCGGGTGATGCCGGCGGCGGGCACGCACAGCGTGACGCGGCCGAACTTCTGCGTGATGGCGTCGAAGACGGAAGCGCGGAACCTCTCGTCGGTGGTGTTGCCCTGGAACGGGATGGCGAACACGCGGCCCGCCTCGGCGTTGAGCTTGGCCGCGACGTCCTCGACCGCCTCGCTCTGGTCCACCAGCGCCAGGCCCTTCACGCCGCGGCGCGCCATGGCCGCGGCCAGCGCGCGGCCGATGCCGCTGGCGCCGCCGGTGATGACGGCCACCTTGTCAGCCAGTTCCATGGGTTGTCTCCGGTCTATGTTGCGGTGCAGCATTGTAGCGCCTCCGCTGGCGCCAGGCTGACAGCGGCGCGTGGCCCGGTCGTGCTCACCAGCGCAGGGCCTTCGCGTGCTCCAGCGTGTACTCGGCCACCGGCCCGACGTGCCGCCCGCCGGGGCGCAGCCGCGCCTCATGCTGCACGTAGACGAAGGCGGCGATCGGCGCAGCCGCCGGTGCGGCGCTGCGCGCCTCGTCGTCGGCCGGTTCCACGTCGATGGTCAGGCGGTCGTAGCCGCCGGGCTCGCCGACGCGCTCGAGCGCGTCCATCGCCGCGAGCTGCCCGGCCTGCACCTCGAACAGCTGGCCGAGGATGTGGTGGCCGCTGCCGGGCTGCGGCAGCAGGCAGGGCAGCGCGCCGTCGGCGAGGAAAAGCGGGTAGCGCTGCACGGTGCGGAAGGCGCCGGGGACGCGCCGGCCGCGGTTGACGTGGAAGTTGGGAAAGCCTTCCTTCAGCGAGCCATAGACGAAGAGCAGCATCGGTGGGGCGGTGTTGGCGGGCACGGGGGGCAAGGGAGGAAGGGCGGAAGAGCGCAAGGGTGGGTCGATTCTCGCGGGCGGGGCCCGGCGTACGATGCGCGTCCCGCAACCACCCTGGCGCACGGAGCTCCTCGATGGCCGACCCGGCGGCAAGCGTCGACGCTCGCGTTCCCGCGGCGGTGGCCGCGGGCACGGCGCCCGCCCGCATCCTCGATGCGGCGCTCGCGCTGGGCGAGGAGCGCGGCTGGGACGCGGTGCACCTGCACGACGTGGCGCGCACGCTCGGCCTCTCGCTGGCCGACGTGAGCCGACACTTCGCCGACAAGGACGCCCTGGCCGAGGCCTGGTTCGACCGGGCCGACGCCGCACTGCTGGCCGCCGGCGAGGTGCCGGCCTGGGCCGCGCTGACGGCGCGCCAGCGCCTGCACGGCGCGCTGACCCACTGGCTGTCGGCGCTGGCGCCGCACCGCCGGCTGACGGCGCAGATGCTGCGCTACAAGCTGCAGCCCGAGCACCTGCACCTGCAGGCGCTGGGCGCGGTGCGCGTGAGCCGCACCGTGCAGTCGTGGCGCGAGGCCGCCTGGCTGCCCGATGCCGGCTGGCGGCGCGAGCTGCAAGAAGTGGCGCTGACGGCGATCTACCTCTCCACCTTCGTCGTCTGGCTGCGCGACCGTTCGCCCGGCGACGAGCGCACGCAGGCCTGGCTGCACCGGCAACTGGGGGCGGCCGAGCGCGCGGCATCGTGGCTCGCATGGCCCGGGCGCGGCTGAACCTTGTGGTGCCTCTTGTGGTGCCTGTCGTGGTGCCGGTTCCGGCGCCCCGAGCGCCTGCGCGCGCAGCCGTCCTCGCGCCCGGCCGCGTGCACCGCGCCCCGGCGGCACCCGGAACCTCGTGGACCTGCTGACGCACGCGCTGCTCGGCGCGACGCTCGCCCAGGCCACCGCGCCGGCGCAGCCCGGCCCGCTGCCGCCGCGCCACCGGCTGATGCTCGGCGCGGCCGGCGCGGCCTTCCCCGACATCGACTTCGCCGGCTTCCTCGTCGACCCGCTGACCTTCCTGGCCGACTGGCACCAGGGGCCCACGCACTCGCTGCCGTGGTTGCCGCTGTGGGCGGGGCTGATCGCCGCGATGTACGTGACGCGGCACGGGGCGGCAGCGGCCGGGCGGGGCGGCGCAGGCAGCGATGCGCGCGGGCGTGCCGGCGAGGGCGCCGGTGCCAGCGGCAGCGCCCGTGCCCGCGTCTTCGCCGCCGCCGCCTGGGTGGCCGGGCTGGGCATCGCTTCGCACATCGCGGCCGACGTGGTCACGGCCTACGGCACGATGGTGCTGCATCCGCTGTCGCGCTGGCGCGCGAGCCTCGGCACGACGTTCGTCATCGACCCGCTGTTCACGCTGCTCGTCGCGGCCGGGCTCGCGGTGCGGGCCGGGGACGGGCGCTGGCCGGCGCGTGCCGCGCTCGCCGTGCTGGCCGGCTACGTCGCGGCGCAGGCCGGGCTGCGCCAGCAGGCGCTGGACCTGGCGCGCGCCACCGCGCCTGCCGGCACGGTGGTCAGCGCCTGGCCGCAGCCCTTCTCGCCCTTCAACTGGAAGCTCGTCGCCCGCGGCGACGGAGTCCACCACGTGGCGCACGTCAACCTGGCCGGCCATGCCCCCCTGGTGCCAGCCTGGCCGGGGCTGCGCTGGCTGCATGCCAGCGCCGCGGCGTACCGGCCGCCCGGCCGGCTGGCCTGGCAGCCGCGCCCGCTGCACGGCGGGCCGAGCGGCGAGCATGCCGACCTGCAGGCGACGATCGAGCGGCTCTGGGCGGACCCGCGCTTCGCCGCGTTCCGGCGCCTCGCGACCCACCCCGCCCTTTCGGCCGTGCAGCACGACGCGGCGGCCACCTGCGTCTGGTTCACCGACCTGCGCTACGACCTGCCGGCGCTGCCCGACACCTTCCGCTACGGCTTCTGTCGCGAGAGCACCGATGCACCGTGGCAGCTGCATCGCCTGCGCTACTTCACCGCGGCGCAGCGGCAGCGCATCGGCTGAGCGGGCCGGCGCCTGCATCCGTTCACTCGCACGCGCCGGCGCCCCCCGACCTCTCGGGGCGATGCGGCGTGGGCGGTTACGGTTACAGCACAACTTCGTGGCCGCCGCGCGCCGGCCGCCCGCGCCCGGGCTTGTCGCGGGCAGCGAATGCCCGCACCATGCCCGGGCCGCTGCTGCCGGCGGCGCCGATTCCGCATCCCCTGCCTCCTTCGCCTCCGATGACCCAGAGCCCCATGCCGCCGAGCCTTCACGCGCTGCTTCGATGCCTGAACCGGCGTCATCGCCTCGCGCCCCCGCTGCTTGCGCTGGTGGTGACGGCCGGCGCCGGCGCGCAGGCGCCGGCCCTCGACACGGCGAGCGCGCCGGCGGCGGCGCCACGGGCCGAGCAGGCACGCGCGCTCGAACGCTGCGAGGCCAGCGTCACCGAAACGCTGCGCAAGCTGCGCGGCAACGACGCCGACAGCGTGCAGTTCGTGGCGGCGCAGCGCGCCGTCACGGTGGCCGAAGACGGCGAGATGGGCGTGCGCGGCGCCGGCCGCTACCGCGGGCGCAGCGGCGGTGGCACGAGCTTCACCTTCACCTGCTCGTACAGCACGAAGACCGGCCTCGCCTCGGGCGTGCTGCTGCGCGAGAGCGGGGGCCCCGGGCCCGAGGCCTGGCAGCCCGACCTGAGCCGCATCTCGCCCGACGCCTGCGAGAGCGCCGTGGCGCAACTTCTCACCGAGAAGCACCCGCGCGTGGCGCGCATCGCGCTGGAGCCCGACACGCGCCGCCTGCAGCCCGGGCCCGACCATCACGTGCTGCTGCTCGGCCAGGGCGCGGTGCAGCGCGCGGCCGGCATGAACGCGGTGCCCTTCAGCTATGCCTGCGAGCTCGACCCGCGCAACGGGCGCGTGGTGGGGGTGAAGACGAGCGTCTGACGCGCGCCCCCGGTCCGCGGGCCGGCCGCGCCCGGCCGTCCGACCTGCAGACCTGTTGACCTTCCGACCTTCCGACCGCGCCGCAAGCAGCCGCTCGGCGTCGGTTCATGGGTCGCGAGGCTCCCGTCGCTCCTGGCCCGCACGCGTCACGCGCGGCGCTCGTGCGAACATCCGCTGACGCGTCCCGCGCGTGCGCGAAAGGAGTGCCCGATGTCAGACCGCAGGCGTGCCTGCCCGCTGCCTCAGGGAGCCTTTCGCGGGGCTGGCCGCGCACCGAGCGTGGCCGCACGGCTCGCGATCGCCACGATGACGACCGCCGCGGTCCTCTGTGCAGCGGGCGCGGCAGCGCAAGCCGGCCTGGGCGGGCCCCCAGCCACGGCCACGCCGTCCGCCACGCCGTCTTCGCGCGGGGCCGATGCCGACGCGATCCAGAGAGCGGTTGAAGCCACGCTGCAGGAGATCAGGCGCTTCCAGCTCGAACTGCGGCCGGCGGTGCAGGCATCCGCCGCGACGCTGTTGCCAGGGCAGCCGGGCGAGGTGCAGGTCGACCTCGATCTGGCCGGCGTGCCGGCGGGCTTCGATGTCTACGCGCTCGTGTTCGCGGCGCAGGACGACTGCCTCGTCGTCGAGCGCGTCTCGAAGCAGGTGGCGCCGGCGCGCTCGACCTTGCGTTCGCTCGACATGAAGGTCGGCAAGCTGAGCGCCAACGAGTACGGCACGCTGCTCGACGAAAACCGGCGCCCGCTGGTGAAGATCGCGTACGTGCGCCTGGCCGACCTCGCGTTCACGCTCAGCGGGCCGCCGGGCAGTGGAGCGCTGTCGACGCTGCAGGTTTCGCCTCGCAGCCACCCGATGCACTTCGGCATCCCGTTCGAGACGCTGGCACAGGCCTTCATGGCGATGATGCAGCCCGACTCCGACGGCAAGGAGGCCCTCGATCGGCTGAAGGTGGACAACGAGGACTTCCCGGTGATGTTGAACTTCGCCTACCTGGCAAGCGCCTCCGGGCGGGCACGCGAGACGCTGTCGGGCCTCGCTCTCGGGTTGACCCCGCCGCGCTCGCGCTTCTTCTACAACGGCGTGGCCCTGCTGCCGGTGCTGGTCAAGCGTTTCGCCGACGGCCTCGTCGTCCTGCGCCTCGACGAGGCGCGCGCCAACCGCCTGGTCCTCGCCGCCGCGGCGCCGGCGGGCACCTCCCGGGGCCCCTGCGGCGACGCGCCCACGCCGCCGCGGCCCCAGCCGGCGGGGCCGCCGCTGCAGGAGGACATCGGCCGCCTGACGCTGTCGGTGCGGGGGGCGCCAGTGCTGCGCATCGGCCGCGAGGTGAGCGTGGAGTTCGCCGTCGAGCACGCCGACCTCAAGCGCGATACCGAGATCTACGTGCTGCTGCAGGCCGCGCACGGCGAGCGCGTGATCAGCGAGGCCCAGGGCCTGCGCGCCGAGAGCTCCGCCGGCAACGCGCGCTACCGGGCGTGCACCGACCCGAAGCCGGAGACGGGCGACTTCCGCATTCGCGACGATCCCATCGTCATCGACGTGCCGCTGATGCTTGGCCGGCGCCTCGAGGCGGGCAAGCTCGCCTCGGTGCACCAGGGCGGAAGCGGGCACGCACGTGGCCGCGTCACCTTCACGCCGCCGCCGTTCAACCGCTACTACGACCGGGTTCGCGCGACGCCGCTCGCGCTCACCTGGTCGAACGACGGCCGCCTGTGCACGGTGCTCGACTCGAGCCCGGGCCGTTCGGTCGAGATGCGGCTGGAAGGGCGCTGACGGGACGACGGGCGCCCCGGGGACCGTGGCGCGTGCGAGCGCGTCGCGAGAGGCACGCGGGCGCCGCCTCGCCGCCCGCCGCCGGTGACGGACGGGCCCAGGGAGCCCTCATGGCGCCGGACCGATGACGATGCGCACCTGCCGCCGTGCCTCGTCGTCCGTCGAGTCGAAGGGGGTCAGCTCCAGTGGCACCTTGTCCCTCAGTCCGGCCTGCAGCCAGCGCGCGGCGTCGGCGTGTTCGCTGTGGTAGTAGATGCGGTTGGCCACGCCCCCGGGTACCGTGTACAGGCGCGTCGTCCTCGCCTCGACCCGCTGCGCCGACAACCAGGCCAGCACGGCATCGGCCCGCGCCTGCGCCGCCGCGGCGTAACGCAGGTTGAACTCGACCTCGCGCACGAAGATCGGGGCGCGCGGTGGCGCCATGAGGGCGCTGGTCGGCGGGGCTGGTGTGTCCGCCTGCGACGGGAGGCTCGGGCTCGGCGCGCCGGGCCGCGCAGGCGCAGGCGGCGCCGGTGGAGTTGCGGGCGGCGGCGCGTCGGACACAACGGGCGGCCGCCTGGTGACCGGTGCCGTCCGGGGCGCCGGTGGGGCAGGAGTCGGCAATGCGGCCTGTCGCTCGGGCGGGGGCGGCGAGGGTGAAGGCGCGGCCGCTTCGGACGCCGCCGGCGCCGGCCGCGCCGGTCTCGGCCCGGCCGCGGTCCCGGCACTCGGGTCGGGCTCAGGCTCGGGCTCGGGGTGCGGCCGTGCCCAGTACACGAGTGATCCCACCGTCGCCAGTCCGGCCAAGGCCCCGGCCGCCGCGAGGCGGCGCCTGGCACCCGGTCCGGATGCGGCCCTCAGCTCGGCCAGGCGCGCCTGCGCGAGCTCGGCGAAGACCCCTTGCGGGCCGAACCGCTCGAGGTGGTCGGCATAGTCCTGCGCGGAGGGCCGCCGACGGTCGGCGATCTGCTTCCAGTGGCGGGCCTCGTCGAGCGTCGTGTCGGCCTGGGCGCTCGCCCCTGTCGTGGCAGCGCCCGCTTCGACCGCCGCGGGCGCCGGAACCAGCCGGCGCAGCGCACGCACCAGGCCCTCGATCTCGGGCGCGTGGGCTTGCGCGCGGTCCCAGCCGCGCAGGTCCAGGACGTGGTGCTGGCCGAAGCCCATCGGAAGCTGGCAGTCGTCGATGCGCACCGGCACGAGGATGCCGCGGCTGCGCGCGAGCGCGGCTTCGTCCAGGACGAAGTCCGACTCCACCGCGGCGTCGGACCACACGACGACGGCAGCGCGAGCACGCGAGAGGATCTGCCGGATCTCGCGACTGAAGCGGTCGCCAGGCAGCAACTCGATGTCCCACCAGACGCTGAAGCCGTGCTCCTTCAGCACGCGAGCCAGGGCCTCTGCAACGGGCCGCTCCTCGCGCTTGTAGCTGATGAAGACATCGGTCAACGGCACGCTCCGTCGTCACGGAATCGGGCGAGCTCCCGCGCCGGTGCTCAGCCCTGGCCGAGGTGCCCGCGCCGGATCGCCCCTTCGCGGTCCTCGAAGATGGCCATCGCCGTGAGCAGCGGCAGGAAGCCGAGCTTGCGATAGAAGCCTTCCTTGCCGGGCACCGAGTACAGCAGGATCTTGCGGTGCCCGCGCGAGAGCTCGACGAGCCGCGCGACGACGGCGCGGCCGAGGCCCGTGCCCTGGTGGCTGGGCAGCACGGCGACGTCGCAGATGTACGAGCAGTCGGCGCCGTCGGCCAGCGCGCGGCCGGCGGCGACGAGGCGGCCCTCGTCGCGAACGAAGCAGCGGTAGCGGCTGGCGCCGAACACGGTGCGCAGGAACTCGACGCTCTTGTCGCCGAGCGGCGCGAGGCGATAGAGCGTCTCGAGCTCGGGCCAGTCGAGGTCGTCGAGGCGGTCGGACCAGTGAAGGGGCATGGCGTGCGGCGGCCGGGCCGGTGTCGTTCGGCGAAGCGGCGATTCTGCGGCCGCGGCCGTGGGTGGCGGCCGTGCGCCGGGCGGCTGCGTCAGGCGCGCGTGCGGCCGTCGCCGGCCAGCAGCGCCAGCACCGCCGCCGCCGTCTCCTCGGGCTTCTCCATCGGGAAGAGGTGCGAGCCGTCGATGCACCGCCAGCGCGCGCCGCTCAGGCGCCGGGCAAAACCGAGGCCGAGCTGGCGGTTCTCCGCCGACTGCGCGCCGGCGACGAAGCCCACCGGGCAATGCAGCGGGTGCCGGCGCAGCAGCGCCGGCACGTGGTGCGGCAGCGTGTTGTAGATGCGGGTCTCGGTGTCGCGGTCGAAGGCCAGGCGCACGCCGCCGGTCGCCTCGTCGCGCACGAAGCCATGCTCGACGTAGTGCGCGAAGACGCGCGGGTCCCAGCGCGCGAAGGCGGGCTTGGCGGCGAAGTGCTCGCGCGCCGCGTCCAGCGTCGGCCACTGCTCGCGCCGCCGCGCCGACGCGCGGCCCGGGCCGCCGCGGCGGATGAGGCCGCTTGCCTTCAGCAGGCCGAAGGCCAGCGCGCGCCAGCCGGCATGCCGCCAGCGCTCGAACAGCACCTCGTACGTGCCGGCGGGAAAGCCGGTGGCGTGGCAGAAGACGAGCGTGGGCGGGGCGGTCGGGGCGGGCGGGGAGGGCGAAGCCATCAGACGATGCGCTCGCCCGGGTGCGTGATCTTGCGCATCGGCTCGTGCCGTGTGCTGCCGGTCTTCAGCGGGTGCATGGCGTCGCCGCCGTCCCAGCGCGGGTCGTCGATGCTCTCGAACACCTCGCGCAGCCGCTGGCCCCAGGTGCTGCGGATCATCTGGAAGTACGGGTTCGCCTCGTCGATGCAGACGTGGTCGTCGCTGGCGAGCTGCCCGGCACGGTAGACGAGCAGGTCCAGCGGCAGGCCGACCGTGAGGTTGGACTTCAGCGAGCTGTCCATGCTGACGAGCGCGCACTTGGCCGCCTCGTCCAGCTCAGTGGCCGGCGTCAGCACGCGGTCGAGGATCGGCTTGCCGTACTTGCTCTCGCCGATCTGGAAGAAGCAGGTCTCGCGCGTGGCCTCTATGAAGTTGCCGGCGCTGTAGACGAGGAAGAGGCGCATCGCCTCGCCCCGGATCTGGCCGCCGAAGATCATCGTGGCGTTGAAGTCGATGCCGCTGTGCTTCAGCGACGGGCCGTCCTGCTGGTAGACGCGCCGCACGGCGGCACCGAGCACACGCGCGGCGTCGAACATGCTTGTCGCGTTCCAGATCGTGATCGGCTCGGCACCGGGCTCGGCACCTTCGATCCTCTCCACCTGCAGGATCTCGCGCACGCTCTGGCTGATGCTGAGGTTGCCCGCCGAGAGCATGACCATGAAGCGATCGCCGCGCTTCTCGTAGATCATCATCTTGCGGAAGGTGCTGATCGCGTCCAGCCCCGCGTTCGTGCGCGAGTCGCTGAGGAAGACGAGGCCGGCGTTGAGCTTGATGCCGACGCAGTAGGTCATGGAGTGGGTCCGGCGGTTGATCGGCGCGGGGCGGCGCAGAGGGTGGTGCGCGCGCTTGCGTGTGTCGCCCGGCCGCCACAGCCACGGGAAAGTCCCCGGGCGCGATCGTACCGGTGCCCCGCGTGTGCGCAGCGCGCATTTGTCGCGGCCGGTGGCCGCGGGGGCGCGGCCAAGCCGCGCAGCGACGAATCGACCGCATGCATCGCGCCGTGCCGCAGCGCCGGCACCGGCTGCTGCAGCGCGCGCCGCGCACCGTCCCTAGATTGGCTCCACGTCAAGGCGGCGACACGCCACGGAAAGCGCCGCCCGTTGTCAACGTTGGAGGGATCCATGTTCCGCTTTCATCCGCTGTGCCGGGCCGTCCGCCTGGCGCTGGGGGCCGGTGTTGCCGCCGCCTTCGTTCCCGTCGCGCCCGCGCTCGCGCAGGACCAGCGCATCGAGATCACCGGCTCGGCCATCCGCCGGCTGGACGCCGAGACGGCGCTGCCGGTGCAGATCCTGCGCCGCGAGGACATCGCGCGCACCGGCGTGACGACGACCGAGCAGCTGCTGGCCACGATCACCGCGGTGTCTTCGCAGGGCGCGATCATGAACGCCACCGGCGCGGGCAACTCGACCTACGGCCTGTCGTCGGTGTCGCTGCGCGGGCTGGGCGAGGACCGCACGCTGGTGCTCGTCAACGGCCGGCGGCTGGCGGCCTTCGCCGGCGGCAACGGCACGTCGGTGAACGTCAACGCGATCCCGCTGGCCGCCGTCGAGCGCGTCGAGGTGCTGAAGGACGGCGCGTCGAGCCTGTACGGCTCGGACGCCATCGCCGGCGTCGTCAACTTCATCCTGAGCAAGGACTTCCAGGGCGTCGAGATCGCCGGCACCTTCAGCCAGCCCACGCGCAGCGGCGGCGGCGACAGCCAGCGCGTCAGCGTCGTCGCCGGCTTCGGCGACCGCTCGCGCGACCGTTTCAACGCCACCGTGTCGCTGTCGTACCAGAAGGAGGCGGCGCTGTTCGCGAAGGACCGCAGCTTCGCGCGCACCGGCAACATCCCGCCGTTCGTCTCGGCGGCGGCCACCGGCCAGGGCAACATCGAAGGCGGCTACAACCCGGGCACCGGCGCGCCGTACGACCCGGCCGACGAGAACGTCGTCGGCAACACGCCGGGCCGCCAGGCCGGCTTCGGCAACAGCCCGGGCACGGGCTACGGCAATCCGCTCGCCGCGACGAACCAGTGCGAGCTGATCAACATGTACCTCGACCAGACGCTGACGACGAACGGCAACCCGTTCTGCACGTTTGACAGCAGCGCTTTCGTCGGGCTGGTGCCGAAGACCGAGGCGACGGCGCTCACCGGCAACTTCGTCTTCGCGTTCACCGACGGACTCGAGGGCTTCGCCGACCTGCTGTACTCGCGCAACGTCGTCACGCAGCGCTTCCAGCCGAGCCCGCTGAGGCGCAGCTTCATGGTCACCGACGCGCTCTTCGCGCAGCAGGGCGTGGAGCCGGCGCTCATCATCCGGCCGACCAACCCCAACTACGCCACCGCCGCCGCCTACCTGACGGCGCAGGGCGGCGCGGCCGCCGCGCTGGTGGGGCAGCCGCTGGCCGTGACGGCGCGCGTGTTCGACTTCGGCGACCGCACGCAGGAGGACACGTCGACGCAGACGCGCTTCGCACTCGGCCTGCGCGGCGCGATCGCCGGCCAGGACTGGGAAGTCGCGGCGACGCAGAACCAGAACAAGCTCTCGGGCATCGTGCCCGACGGCTACTTCTCGCAGGTGGCGTTCGCGCGCGTCGTCAACGACCCGACGAGCGACTACAACCCGTGGTCGCTGACGCAGTCGGCCGCATTCAACGCCGCGCTCGCCGCGGCCGGCGCCAAGTACACCGGCTCGACGCTCGACGCCGAGAGCAAGAGCACGTCGCTGGACGGGCGCCTCACGGGCGACATCGCGCAGCTGCCGGCCGGCGCGCTGCAGTACGCAGCCGGCCTGCAGGCACGCGAGGAGTCGTTCGTCACGCGCCCGAGCCCGGCGCTGGAAACCGGCGACATCGCCGGCCTCGGCGGCGCCACGCCGCCGGTGGACCGCGACCGCCAGATCACCTCCGTCTTCGGCGAGCTCAGCATCCCGGTGCTGAAGGGCCTGGACGGCACGGTCGCCGCCCGGTACGACCGCTACGACGACGTCGGCAGCAAGTCCACCTACAAGGCGTCGCTGCGCTACCAGCCGCTTCGCGAGGTGCTCGTGCGCGCTGCGGTGGGCACCGGCTTCCGTGCGCCGACGCTGGTCGACCTGTGGCAGCCGCAGACGCTCGGCAGCTCGGAGCAGTTCAACGACGACGGCCCGGGCGGCACCGGCCAGACCGACCTGCAGGTGAACTCGCTGACCGGCGGCAACCCGACGCTGAAGCCGGAGAAGTCGACCCAGGCCACGCTCGGCCTCGTGCTGCAGCCGCTGAAGGAACTGTCGGTGGGCATCGACTACTTCCAGTTCAAGGTCGAGGACATCATCTCGCTGCCTTCGGCGCAGGAGGTGGTGTCGCGCTTCCGCGCCGGCGACCCGGCCTTCGCCGGCCTCGTCACGCTGACGCCAGGCACCAACGACATCGAGTCGATCGTCCAGACGCTGCAGAACGTGGGCAGCGCGAAGGCGCGCGGCATCGACCTCGACGTCTCGTACAAGCTGCCGCTCGGCGGCAGCCGCCTGGACCTGGGGCTTTCGGGCACCTACTTCATCCAGTTCGACCAGACGAGCCCCGGCGGCGCCGTGTCGCGCAAGGTCGGCACGATGGTCGAGGGCCCGGGCGGGGACCCGGTGCTCAGCACCAACAGCAGCGTCAACGACGGCGTGGTGCTGCGCTGGAAGCACTACCTGAGCGCCACCTGGTCGATGGCCGGCTGGGCCGTCACGCTGGCGCAGAACTACTACCACGGCTACCGTGACGGCAACGACCTGAACGGCAACGAGCACCGCGTGCCGGCACAGTCGATCTACGACGCGCAGGTGGCCTACACGGGGTTCAAGAACCTGCGCGTGGCGCTCGGTGCGCGCAACCTGTTCGACAAGGACCCGCCGGTCTTCATCCCGACGAGCAACCAGTTCCAGGCCGGCTACGACATCACGCTGTACGACCCGCGCGGGCGCGTCGTGTACCTGACGGCGTCGCTGCGGTTCTGAGTAACCGTCTGCTTCGTCAAGTGGCATGAGCTCGAAGTTGACGCCGAGAGCTCACCATGCCCGAATGCGACATCCCAGGCCCGTGACTCCGCCCGGCGTTCGCGAAGAAGCGTTTGGGCGGGCCACGATCACCGGCGCGCCGGGCCGATGCCGTGACCGGCGCGCCGGGCCGATGCCGTGGGGCCACTCAGGGCATGGCACCCGAACACACGACGAAAGAGTTCGAGCGACTCCACCGTCGCCGCCGCGCCTCGGGTGCCATGCCCTGAGCGGCCCCACGGCATCGACTCTCGACGGACGTGGGTGGCACTCGGGGAGAGCGGCGATCGTGGCGCCGTGCCGCGGGCGAGTGTTCGCGCGCGAAGACCACGAGCGCCTCGAGCAAGTCCGAGGTCGTGGGGGGCCGCTGAGGGCTTGGCACCCGGGCGCGGCCACTGACCTTCGAGCGCCAGCGGCGGTCATCCGTGTGTTCGGGTGCCAAGCCCTCAGCGGCCCCCCGCGGCCTCGGACTTGCGCGCCGCGGTTCCGCGTGACGCAGGTTCAGCTTCTGCTGGAGAGGCGCCTCGCCGCGCCTTCTCCCCCCTCGCGGGAGAGGGCAGAAGAGGGCGCGTGAGGGCGCGGGGCGGGCGAGGTGGCGAGGTTGCGAGCGCCGTGGCGCCTGCGCACCCGCCCCATCCTCTCGCTCCGTCGAGAGGGGGCGAGCCGACTACGCCGCTTCGGCGCAGGCCACGGCGAGCAGGTAGCCGTTGCCGCGCACCGACTCCAGCTGCAGCTCGTGCACGCCTTCGTCGCGCAGCCGCTGGCGCAGGCGATGCACGTGCACGCGCAGGCCGCGCGGATGCACCCGCTCGTGGTGCGGCAGCGCCGCCACCAGCTCGTCGGCCGGCACGACGTCGCCGCCGGCGGCCATCAGCCGCCGCAGCAGCCCGGTCTGCGCCTGCGTCAGGCGCACGTGGCGGGTGCCACGGGTCAGGCGCTGGGGCGCCACCTGCAAGGTCCAGCCGCCGGCCTGCAGCGCGTGCGCGCCCTGGGGCGAAGGGGCGGCCTGCGGGCGCGGCGGCCACTCGCCCGTGGCACGCCGGCGCAGCAGCGCGCGCAGGTGTGCCCGCAGGCGGCGCGGTGCCAGCGGGCGGGAAAGATAGAGGTCCGCGCCGAGCTCGAGCGCGACGATCTCGTCCACCTCGTCGGCACACTCGGCGAGCACGAGCACCGGGCAGCGGTGGGCGGCGGCCAGCGCCTCGAGCGTGCGCGACGCGGGCCCGTCGGCGAGCGCGGCGTCCACCAGCACGGCGTCGAAGCGCGCCAGCGCGGCGGCGCGCACCGCCTGCTCGGCCCCCGGCAGGCTCAGGCAGCGCAGGCCGTCGCGACCAAGCAGCGCCGCGAGGGCCGCGTCCGGGCTGATCGACTCGCCGACGAAGAGCAGCAGGCGCGCCGGCGCGGCGGCCGGCCTGGGTGGCTCGTGGCCGGGCTCGCCGCCGCTCGGCGCGGCAGGCATCGACGCTGCCGCGGCGGGCGGCGGCGCGTCCGAGCGGGCGCTGTGGCTGAAGTCCATCGCGCGGCCGATCTTGCGCAGGCCGGCACGGCACAACAAGGACCATTGATCGCCGGCGCGCCGTGCCAAGTTGGCTTGGCCCGCACCCGCCGCGCAGAATGGCCCCATGCCCGCTGCCGCTGCCGAGGCTGTGCCCCCAGGGTTCCTGGCCGCCCGGCCGCCGGCCGGCAGTGCCTCGCACGAGGCATCGGCGCGCACCTGGGTCTACCGCCATGTGTCGGGCGCCATCGTCGAGGGGCTGCTGTGGCCCGGCCTGCGGCTGCCTTCGGCGCGTGCGTTGTCGTTCGCCTGGGGCGTGGCACGCGGCGCGGTGGACGAGGCGCTGATGCGGCTGGCCCGCGAAGGCCTGCTCGAGCGCCGCGCCGGGCGCGGCAGCTTCATCGCGCGGCGCCTGCCGCCGGGCATGGTGCGCGAAGTGAGCGGCCGCGCGGCGCTGACGCGACAGGCCGGCGAGGCGCTCGATGCGCTGGCCCCGTTGCTGCGCATCGCGCCCGGCCAGGGCCTGGCCGGTGTGCGTGCGCCGGGCACGCGGCCGCTGCTGGACCCGCGTGTGCCCGACACCGATCTCTTCCCGCTGGCCGCCTGGCGCCGCTGCATCGCGGCGGCGGTGCACGCCGAGGCGGACCGTTCGAGCCTGTGCTACGGGCTGCCCGCCGGCTGGATGCCGCTGCGCGAGGCGACGGCGCGCCACCTGGCGCTGACGCGCGGGCTCGAGGTGTGCGCCGAGCAGGTGATCATCCTCAACGGCCCGCTGCAGGCGCTGGACCTCGTGGTGCGCGTGCTGCTCGAGCCGGGCGATGCCGTCGTCGTCGAGCGGCCGGGCTACATGAGCATCGCGCGCACCGTCGGCCTGCCGCCGCTGGACCTGCGCGGCGCGCCGGTGGACGACGAAGGCCTCGACGTCGAGGCCGCCCGCCGCGCCTGCCCGGCGCCGGCGCTCGTCTACGTGCATCCGCTGAACCAGTACCCCACCGGCGCGCGCCTGTCGTCGGCACGGCGCGCGGTGCTGCTGGCCTGGGCGCGCGAGAGCCGTGCCTGGGTGATCGAGGGCGACCACCTCGGCGAGATCGTGCACGACGGCGCCGTGCCGCCGGCGCTGATGGCCTCGGCGTCGTCGGCGCCGGCCCGTGCCGCAGGGGGGGGCGAAGCGGCGGCCCGGTGGCTGGCAGGCCGCGGTCATGCAGGCGCCAGGAACGCCGGAACCGCCGAGGCCGCCGGGCCCGCCGAGACGGCCGAGGCGGCCGACGGCGGCCCGGTGCTCTTCCTAGGCACCTTCAACGGCGTGATGTTCCCGGCGATCCGACTGTCCTACCTCGTCGTGCCGCGGCGCCTGGTGCCGGCCTTCACCGCCGTGCGCGGCCTGTTCGGCGACCACCCGCCGCTGGCGCACCAGCAGGCGCTGGCCGCCTTCATCGACGGCGGGCACCTCGGCGTGCACCTGCGCCGCATGCGCGAGGTCTACCGCCAGCGCCGCAACGCCGTGCTGGCCGCGGCGGCGCGCCACCTGCCGCGCGAGGTGCGCCTGGGCCCGCTGCTGGGCGGCACGCACGGCTGCCTGCACCTGCCCGAAGGCTGCGACGACGAGACGCTCGCGCAGCGCCTGGCCGAGGCCGGCTTCGCGCTGGAGATGCTGTCGGCCTACTCGTGGCCGCAGCGCGGCACCAGCGGGCTCGTGTTCGGCTACGGCGCCGACGACGTGCCGCGCATCGACGCGGCGATGGCCGCGCTGGGCGAATACCTGCATGCCGCCGTTCGTACACGTCCGGCGGCACGGGCATGGGCCGGGGGCCCGCGCATGTCCGCGGTGCCGCCGCCGCCAGTGCCGGCGGCACCGGGCGGGCCGCGGCCGCCCGTCGAGCCGCGCCGTGGCTGACGGCCGCGATTCCGCACCTCGTCGCGCGGCGCGCGCGCCGCCCGGCCGGAAACCGGAGACTGCGACACCGATGAGCAAGCCGGCCAGTGGCGCCTTCATCCAGCCCGTGCTGGACGAGGCGGCCGTGCGCCCGGTGCCGCAGCGCGAGCGCGTCTACCGCGCCGTGCGCAGCGCCATCGAGGGCGGCGCGCTGGCCGCCGGCGAGCGGCTGCCGTCGGCGCGCCAGCTCGCCGCCGACTGGGGGCTGGCGCGGGGCGCCGTCGACGAGGCCTTCGCGCTGCTACAGGTGGAAGGCTTCATTCGCCGGCGCGTGGGCGACGGCACCTACGTCGAGCCCGGGCACGGCCCGGCCCTGCGCGCGGTGGCGCCGCCGCGCGAGCCGAGCGATCTGGCGCACCACGTGCTGGCGCAGGCGGCGCGCATGGGCGCCGGGGGAGGCGCACCGCTCAGGCTCGAATGTGCCTTCACGTCGCAGCGCCCGCCGCTGCTGCATCCGCGCGCCATCGACGTCGACGGCTTCCCGCTGGCGGCCTGGCGGCGCCTGCTGGTCGCGGCGGCGGCCGACTCGCGCCGCGACCTGCTCGGCCAGCCGCCCGCCGCCGGCCTGCCGGCGCTGCGCGAGGCGGTGGCCCGCTACCTCGGCGTGATGCGCGGCGTGCCGTGCCGCGCCGAGCAGGTGCTGATCGTCGCCAGCCCCGCCGAGGGGCTGAACCTGCTCGTGCGGCTGCTCCTGCCTTCAGGAAGCACCGGGGGCTCGATGTGGGTGGAGGAGCCCACGCACCCGTCGCTGCCGAGCCTGCTGGAGAGCCTGGGCGCGCGCGTCAGCGCCGTGCCGCTGGACGCGCAGGGCTTCGACGTCGATGCGGCGCGCCGGCGCGACCCCGACGCCACGCTCGTCTACCTGCACCCGCTCGGCCAGTACCCGCTCGGCCGGCGCACGGCGGTGTCGCGCGGCGACGAGCTGATCGACTGGGCGCGCAAGAACGGCCGCTGGATCGTCGAGGGCCACCTCAACGACGAGCTGTGGCCGCGCGAGGTGCAGCCGCCGGCGCTGGCGCGGCGCGACCGCGAGCGCGTGTTCCTGCTCGGCACCTTCGAGAGCGTGATGTTTCCTTCGCTGCGGCTGGGCTACGTCGTCGTGCCGGCGGCGCTGGTGCGGCCGTTCGCCGAGGCGCTGACGCTGTGGGGCCCGCGCGCGCCGGCGGCCACGCAGTGGGCGCTGGCGGAGTTCATCGACCGCGGCCACCTGCACCAGCGCATCCTGGCGCTGCGCGAGCGCTACGCGAAGCGGCGCAAGCGCGTGCAGGCGTTGCTCTTCGACCGTCTGCCGCCGGCGCTGCGTGCCGAGCCGCTGACGCCGGTGCCGACGGGCTGCCTGCGCCTGCCCGGCGGCGAGAACGACCTCGTGTGGCTGCGGCGGCTGCGTGCCTGCGGGCTCGTGCTCGAGCCGCTGTCGGGCATGCACTGGAACGACCGCCCGGAGCGCCGGCCGCAGGGGTTGGTGTTCGGCTATGGCGACGGCAGCGATGCCGAGCTCGACGCCTCGCTGGAGCGGCTGCGGCGCGAGCTCGCCACCCTCGGTGCGGCCGCCACGGCCGGGCCGTCCACGTCGCTGGCTTCCTGAGCGCCCCCGATCGCGGCGCGCCGGGCCGATGCCGTGGGGCCACTCAGGGCATGGCACCCGAACACACGACGAATGTCGGAGCGATGCCACCGTCTCCGGCGCGCCTCGGGCGCCATGCCCTGCGGGGCCCCACGGCATCGGCCCTCGACGGACGTGGGTGGTACACGGGGTGCGGCGATCGCGGCGCCTATGCGCCGTTCGAGTGTTGGCGCGCGAAGACCACGAACGCCTCGAGCGGGTCCGAGGTCGTGGGGGGCCGCT
>JAHCKS010000056.1 GCA_026125665.1 Rubrivivax sp. | reverse complement strand
GCAGCGGGCCGAGTGCGCCCGCCGCCGCGCCGCCCGCGCCGACGAGCAGCACGCGCCGGCCGGCGATCACCATGCCGCCGCCGCGCTCGATGTCGCGCACGAGGCCGATGCCGTCGGTGTTGTCGGCGTACCAGCCGGGCTCGTCGAGCTTCAGCACGTTGGCCGCGCCGGCCAGCCGCGCCCGCTCCCTGCACCGCGCCGCCAGCGCGAGCGCGCGGAACTTGAACGGCACCGTCACGTTGACGCCGCGCCCGCCGGCCGCGGCGTAGCCGCGCACGCTCGCCTCGAAGCCGTCGAGCGGGCACAGCACGCGTTCGTAGACGATGGGCAGGCCGCACTGGCGTGCGAAGGCCTCGTGGATGAACGGCGAGCGGCTGTGCGCCACCGGGTGGCCGAGCACGGCGTAGCGCCAGTCTTGCGGGCGGGCGGCGGTGTTCATTGCGAGGTGAGCTGGGTCTCGAAACCCTCTTCGCGCGTGAAGCGGAAGCGCGCCGTGATGACGATCTGGTCGGCCTGCGCGCGCATCGCGCTGCTGAACGAGCCGAACGGCGCCGCGGCACGCACGATCGACATCGCCTTCGCGTCGAGCACGCGCGAGCGCGACGGCCGCACGACCTCGGTGTCCACCACCTGCCCGGCGGCATCGACGGTGACGTTCATCACCAGCTCGCCGTAGAGCTTCTGGCCCTGGTAGGTGGGGAAGTCGCGCGTGCCGCGTTCCTCGATGCGCCGGCGCAGCGCATCGTAGTACAGCGCGTAGACCTCCTCGCGCGTGGCCGGGCTGATGTAGCGCTTCTTCGGCCGCGCGTTCTCCTCGTTCACGCGCTTCTCGATCTCGGCCAGCATGCGCAGCATCTGCCGCCGGCGCTCTTCCTGGTCGCGTTCCTCGGCCGTGCCGGTGTCGCGCCGCGGATCGGGCGGCGGCAGCGCGGCGATCTCGCGCCGCAGCTGCGCCAGCAGCTGCTGCTGCTCGTCGGCCAGGCGGTCGATGCGCCGCCGCGTCTCCTCGGACGAGTCGCCGAGCGACACCTGCGGTGCGACGGGCAGCGGCGAGGTGGCGCGGCCCCGCTCGGCCTCGCCGCCGCCGGCCAGATTGGCCTGCGCGATGGCCTGCGCCTGCACCGGTGCCTCGCGCGAGCGGGCGTTGACGAGGATCACCTCCAGCGGCGTGTCGCGGAACGCGCGTTCGAAGCGTTCGGGGTCGACGAAGCGCACGGTGAGCAGCGCCGCGTGCACGGCGCCGGAGATCAGCAGCGCCAGCTGCAGCGCCGAGAGCTCGCGCCAGCGCGCGCGCAGCGCGGCCAGCACCCCGGGCGCCGCGGAACCGCCCGCCGCGGCGGGGGCCGCCTGGCGGGACGCGGCGCGCGGCCGCGGCGGCCGGGGCGGCGCCGGATCGTGCTCGACGATCTGCGTCGGCTCGAAGTCGGGAGACCTGTCGGCCATCGTGCCCGTGAACCTCCGTGCGAACCCAGCGCCCTGGCGTTGACGGCGGTCAGCGGGCGGCCGCGGCGGCCTGCGCCGCGGCATCTTCGTCCGCCGCGGCGTCCACCGCGGGGGCCGCCTGCGCGCTGTCGTCGATGGCCAGGTGCAGCGGCCCGGCCGCCACGTCGCCGTCGTCCTCGTCGGCACCGGTCTCGGTCTCGTCGACCGCCACCTCGGCCGGCGCGGCCGCGGCCAGCGTCGCGGCCAGCGTGGCGTGCAGGTCCAGCGTCAGCAGGTCCATGCCGGCGATGCGGGCGCGCACGCGCGCGCCACGCGGCAGCGCGTCGGTGCCGGGCAGCGCGAAGACGAGCGGCAGCGTCTCGGCACGAACGACGCCGGGCTTGATGACGGTCGCATCGAGCTCCGCCACGCCGTTCTGCTGCAGCCAGCGCAGCGTCCAGAAGCGCTCGATGCCGCTCTGGAAGTCGTGGTACATGGCATGCGCCGCCTCGTAGGCCGAGATCAGCGCGAAGAGCGCCGCGTCCTTCGGCTTGAACGGCGCCACCAGCGCCGCCGTGCGGCCCTGCCGTGCCACGGCGATGATCTGCCACTGGTTGACGAGGTCCACCATGCGCCGCAGCGGCGAGGTGGCCCAGGCGTACTGCGCGACGCCCATGCCGGCGTGCGGCAGCGGCTTCACACCCATGCGCACCTTGATGCCCGGGGCCAGGCTCGCCTGGCTGCGGTAGATGCCGGGCACGCCGTGTTCGGCGAGCCAGGCGCCCCAGGTGCTGTTGGCGAGGATCATCGCTTCGGCGACGATGAGGTCCAGCGGCGCGCCGCGCCGGCGCGGCGTGATGACGATGCGCTCGTCGCCGGTGGGTTCACCGGTTGCCGGCTCGGCCCCCTCGGCCACGTCGCCACGCTCCAGCCGGAAGGCGTAGTCGGGCCGGTTGAAGGTCTCGGGCTTGCCGCGCACCACTTCGCGCCGGGCCTTCAGCGCCTGCGCGAAGCGGTGCGCGAAGGCGAGCTCGGCGGCGAACGGAAAGCCCGCGTCGGCGGCGGCCAGCGTGCCGGCCGACACGCCGCCCAGCACCTCGTCCGTCACGAGGGCATCGAGCCGGTCGTGGCGCAGGTTGGTGACGATCGGCACGCGCTCCAGCCGCGTCTGGCTGCCGCGCACCTCGAGCGTCGCCTCGTCCACCGTGGCGTACAGGCTCACCGCCGGGCAGTCGCGGCCTTCGGTCAGCGTGTAGGCCTCCACCACGTCCGCCGGCAGCATCGTGATCTTCCAGCCCGGCATGTACACGGTGGACAGCCGCTCGCGTGCCACCTTGTCGAGCGCCGAGTCGGGCGCGATGGCCAGGCCGGGCGCGGCGATGTGGATGCCGAAGGTCACCGTGCCGGTGCCCAGGCCTTGCACCGACAGCGCGTCGTCGATCTCGGTCGTTGCCGAGTCGTCGATCGAGAACGCCGCCAGCCCCTCGGCGAGCGGCAGGTCGTCGGCGATGCGCGGCGCCTCCAGCTTCGGCGGGAAGGCGGTGCCGCGCGGAAAGGTCTCGAACAGGAAGCGCCGCCAGTGGAACTGGTAGGGGCTGGCGATGGCGCCGGCCTCCTTCAGCAGCTCCAGCGGCGCGCGATGCGTGTGCCGCGACGCCTCGACGACGGCGCGGTACTCCGGCGCGTTCTTGTCGGGCTTGAACAGGATGCGGTAGAGCTGCTCGCGCACCGGCGCCGGGCAGCGGCCGGCGGCGATCTCGCCCGCCCAGGCGGCGATCTGCTCGGCGACGAGCCGCTTGCGCTCGAGCGCCGCGAGTGCGGCCTTCACCGTCTCTTCGGGCGCCTTGCGGAACTGCCCCTTGCCGACGCGGCGGAAGTAGTGCGGCGCGTCGAACAGGCGGAACAGCGCCGCGGCCTGCTTCTCGGGCCCGGCGCCGGGTTCGAAGTAGTCGCGCGCCAGGTCGGCGAAGCCGAAGTCGCTGTCGGGCGCGAACTCCCACGCGAGGTCGAGGTCGATCTCGCCGGCGAGCGCGCGCGCGCGTTCGATCAGCTCCGCCGGCGCGGGCTTGTCGAAGCGCAGCATCACGTTGGCGGACTTGACCTTGACGCGCTTGCCGGACTCCAGCTCCACCTGCAGCGAGCTGTCGCCGTCGGCGAGCACGCGCCCGGCGTGGAAGCGGCCGGCGTCGTCGAAGAGGACGTACATCGGGGCGGATTGTCGCCCGGCGGGCGCATGCGTCGGGCCGAGGCCCCCGGGCGGGCTCAGGCGAGGTGCAGGAACTGCACGATCGCCGGCAGGTGCAGGGCGAAATCGGACAGGCCGTGGTCGCTGCCTTCGAGCAGCCGCCCGGCAGCGCCCGGGTAGCGTGCGCTCATCTCGCGCCAGTCGAGCACCTCGTCGCCCTTGGCGACGAGGGCGAAGTAGCGCTCGGGGCGCGTGATCGCTCGTGGTGTCATCGCGCCCAGCTCGTCGACGAACTCCGCGCGGAATTCGAAACGCTGCGCCGGATCGTGAAAGGCGGTCTGCTCGCCGACGTAGCGCACGAGGTCGCGCGCCGGATCGACGGCCGGGTTCATCACCACCGCCGGGCAGCCCCAGCGCTCGGCCAGCACGGTGGCGTAGAAGCCGCCGAGCGAGCTGCCGAGCACCGCGCGCGTTTCGCGCGGCCAGGCGGCCGTGCCCTGCTCGGCCAGCGCGATCGCCTCGCGCGGCGAGGGCGGGAGCTGCGGGCACCACCAGGTCACGCCCGGCCGGTGCGCGGCCAGCCAGGCGGCCAGCATCCGTGCCTTGAACGATTGCGGTGACGAGCGAAAGCCGTGCAGGTAGAGCAGGTGGGTGGTCACGGTGCGTGCAGTCTATCGGCCGGCGTCGAACGGCGAGAACGAAGCGATGCCGGCGCGGCACCGAGGCGAAGGAGAGCCGGGCTCAGGGTCGGCCCCGAGGAACATCCCGGCACGACGGGACTCGACCTGACGGTGATCAAGCACGGCCGCGCGCCGTGGCCGTGACAATGCCCCTCGGCGGCCCGCCGGCCGCCGTACGCCTCGCCTCGCCCATGCCCGCCCCCGAGACCCGCGCCGAGCCCGTCGAGCGCGTGCTGCAACGGCACGGCGCGCGGCGCGACGCACTGGTGCAGATCCTGCGCGAGGTGCAGGAACACACGCGCTGGCTGCCGCGAGAAGTGCTGGCGCAGGTCGCCGCCGGTGTCGGCCTGACGCCGGCCATCGTCGAGGGCGTTGCGGGCTTCTACCGCTTTTTCCACCTGCGCGAGGTCGGACGGCACCACCTGCTGTTCAGCGACAACGTCACCGACCGCATGTCCGGCAGCCGGCACCTCGCGCGCACGCTGTGCCGCCAGCTCGGCATCGCGCCGGGCGGGCGCACGGCCGACGGCCTGGCCAGCGTCGACTTCACGTCGTGCATCGGCCTGCCCGACCAGGGGCCCGCCGTGCTCGTGAACCAGCGGCGCGCGCTGACGCGCATGGACGAGCCGCGCATCGTGCAGCTGGCCGACCTGCTGCGCGCCGGCACGCCGCTCGAGGACTGGCCGGCGGAGTGGTTCACCATCGACGAGCAGATCCGCCGCGCCGACGTGCTGCTCGCCGCGCCGCCGATGCGTGGCCAGGCGCTGCGTGCGGCGCTGGCCCGCGGCGCCGTTGCCACGCTCGACGAGATCCTTGCCTCGAAGCTGCGCGGCCGCGGCGGGGCGGGTTTCTCCACCGGCAACAAGTGGCGCCTGGCGCGTGCCGCCGCCGTGCCCGAGGCAGGCACGCGCGTCGTCGTCTGCAATGCCGACGAAGGTGAACCGGGCACGTTCAAGGACCGCGTGCTGCTGACGCGCCACGCCGACGCGGTCTTCGAGGGCATGACCGCGGCGGCGTACGTGCTGGGTGCGCGGCTGGGCTTCGTCTACCTGCGCGGCGAGTACCGCTACCTGCTCGACGGGCTGCTCGAGGTGCTGGCACGGCGCCGCGCCGAGGGCCTGCTCGGCCGGGGCATCCTCGGCGCGGCGGGCTTCGACTTCGACATCCAGGTCTACCTCGGTGCCGGCGCCTACGTCTGCGGCGAGGAGAGCTCGCTCATCGAGTCGCTCGAAGGCAAACGCGGCACGCCGCGCATCCGGCCGCCCTTCCCGGTGGAGCGTGGTTACCTCGGGCAGCCGACCGTGGTGAACAACGTCGAGACCTTCGTCGCCGCGGCGCACATCGCCGAGCGCGGCGGTGCCTGGTGGGCCGGCATCGGCACCGCGCTCAGCACCGGCACCAAGCTGCACTCGGTCAGCGGCGATTGCGCCCGGCCCGGCGTCTACGAGTACCCGTTCGGCGTCACGCTGGAGCAGATCCTGCACGACTGCGGCGCCGGCACCGCGGGGCGGCCGGTGCAGGCGATGCAGGTGGGCGGGCCCTCGGGCGTGTGCCTGGCGGCCGGCGAAGCCGGGCGCCGCATCGGCTTCGAGGACGTGCCCACGGCCGGCGCGCTGATGGTGTTCGACGCCTCGCGCGACATGTTCGAGGTGGCGCGCAGCTTCGCGCACTTCTTCGCGCACGAGAGCTGCGGCTTCTGCACGCCGTGCCGCGTCGGCACCGAGCTCGTCGTGCGGCGCATGGACAAGATCGCCGAAGGCCACGGCTCGATGTTCGACGGCGCCACGCTCGAGGGGCTCGAATCGCTGCTGCACGGCACGACGCACTGCGGCCTCGGGGCCACGGCCACCAATCCGTTGCGCGACACGCTGGCGCGCTTCCGGCCGGCCTACGAGCGGCGGCTGCAGGCGCCGGACTTCCAGCCCGGCTTCGACCTCGACGCCGAGCTCGAGCCGGCGCGGCGCGTGACCGGCCGCGACGACCCCGGCGCGCACCTGGAGCGGCACGCATCATGAGCACGTTCAGGCTCGACGGCGCCGAGGTCCCGTTCGAGGAAGGCGACACGCTGATGGCGGCGGCGGTGCGTGCCGGCCGGCACGTGCCGCACTTGTGCTGGCACCCGCGCCTGGGGCAAAGCGGTGCCTGCCGGCTGTGCACGGTGCGTGTCGACGGCCGGCTGGCGGCCGCGTGCACGACACGCGCCGCGCCCGGGCTCGTGGTCGAGAACCGCACGCCCGACCTCGACGGCCGCCGCCGCATGCTGGTGCAGATGCTTTTCGTCGAGGGCAACCACTTCTGCCCCGGCTGCGAGAAGAGCGGCGACTGCCTGCTGCAGGCCGCCGGCTACGAGCTCGGCATGACGGGCCCCGGGTTCGAGGAGTTCCACCCGCAGCGGCCCGTCGACGCCAGCCATCCGCAGATGTGGCTGGAACTCAACCGCTGCATCCTGTGCAAGCTGTGCGTGCGCGCCAGCCACGAGATCGACCACAAGGACGTGTTCGCGATCGGCGGGCACGGCATCGGCACGCGGCTGCTGATCAACTCGCCGAGCGGGCGCCTGGGCGACAGCGCGCTGGCGCCCGAGGACTTCGCGGCGCAGGTGTGCCCCGTGGGGGCCATCCTGCCCAAGCGGCGGGGCTTCGCCGTGCCGATCGGCGCGCGGCGCTTCGATGTCGGGCCGGGTGCCGACGCCGCGTCGGCGCCCGCCGAGGAGGCCGGTGATGTCCGCAACTGATCCGCCCGCTGTGCCTTCGGGCACGCAGCCCGCGGCGGTGCGCAAGCTGCGCGTCGCCACCTGCTCGCTCGCCGGCTGCTTCGGCTGCCACATGTCGATGATGGACCTCGACGAGCGGCTGTTCCCGCTGTTCGAGCGGGTGGAGCTCGACCGCTCGCCGCTCACCGACATCAAGCACTGCGGGCCGTGCGACATCGGCCTCGTCGAGGGCGGCCTGTGCAATGCCGAGAACGTGCACGTGCTGCGCGAGTTCCGCGCGCGCTGCAAGGTGCTCGTCGCGGTGGGCGCCTGCGCCATCAACGGCGGCCTGCCGGCGCAGCGCAACGCGCTCGATGTCGGGCAGATCCTGCGCAGCGTCTACGAGCAGCGCGACGGCCTGGCGCCCGGCAGCGCCGTGCCGAACGACCCCGAGCTGCCGCTGCCGCTGGCGCGCGTGCACCCGATCCACGAGGTGGTGCACGTCGACCACTTCCTGCCCGGCTGCCCGCCGAGCGCCGACGCGATCTGGGCCTTCCTCGGCGCGCTGCTCGACGGGCGCGAGCCGAAGCTCGCCCGCCACCTGATGCACTACGACTGAGGAGCCCGGCATGCCGGCCGCCGCCACCGCCGCCACCGAGACCCCCGGCCTGCGCCGCGTCGCCATCGACCCGCTGTCGCGCGTCGAAGGCCACGGCAAGGTCACGCTGCTGCTCGACGAGCACAACCGCGTGCACCAGGCGCGGCTGCACATCGTCGAGTTCCGCGGCTTCGAGGCCTTCATCGTCGGCCGCCCGTACTGGGAAGTGCCGGTGATGGTGCAGCGGCTGTGCGGCATCTGCCCGGTCTCGCACCACCTGGCGGCGTGCAAGGCGCTCGACGTGGCGCTCGGCGTCGCCGGCGCGGTACCGCGCACGGCCGAGTTGATGCGCCGCCTGATGCACTACGGCCAGGTCATGCAGAGCCACGCGCTGCACTTCTTCCACCTCGCGTCGCCGGACCTGCTGTTCGGCTTCGACAGCGAGGTGGGCCGGCGCAACATCGTCGGCGTCGCCGCCGCGCACCCCGACATCGCGCGGCGCGGCGTGCTGCTGCGCAAGTACGGGCAGGAGGTCATCCGGCTCACCGCAGGCAAGCGCGTGCACGGCACGGGCTCGGTGCCCGGCGGCGTGAACCGGCGGCTCGCGCCGGCGGAGCGCGACGAGCTCGCGGCGCAGGTGCCGCGGATGATCGGCTGGTGCGAGGAGGCGGTGGATCTCGTCGCGCGGCTGTACGCCGAGGGCGGCGCGCTGCACCAGCGCTTCGGCACGCTGCGCAGTTCGTGGCTCTCGCTCGTGCGGCCCGACGGCGCGCTCGATCTCTACGACGGCGTGCTGCGCGCGCGCGACGCCGACGGCACCACGCTGCTCGATGGCGCCGACGTGCAGGGCTACCACGCGCTGATCGAGGAGCGCACGGAGCCGTGGACCTACCTCAAGTTCCCCTACCTGCGCTCGCTCGGCCCCGAGCGCGGCTGGTACCGCGTCGGGCCGCTGGCCCGCATGCACAACTGCGACCGGCTGCCGAGCCCGCGCGCCGAGGCGCAGCGCCGGCGGCTGCTGGTGCAGGGGCCGGTGCACGCCACGCTTGCCTATCACTGGGCGCGCATGATCGAGATGCTGCACGCGATGGAGGTCATCGGCGAGCTGCTGCGCGACGACGCGCTGGTCGAGGGCGAGATGACGGCGCCGTTGCCCGGGCCCGGGCCGGCGCGGCGCGAAGGCGTCGGCGTCATCGAGGCGCCGCGTGGCACGCTGATCCACCACTACGCCGTCGGTGCCGACGACCTGATCGCCGAGTGCAACCTGATCGTCAGCACGACGCACAACAACCGGGCGATGAACGAGTCGGTGCGCGTGGTGGCCGAGGAGGTGTTCGATGGCCGCGAGGTCAGCGAGCCGATGCTCAACCGCATCGAGGTCGCGGTGCGTGCCTACGACCCCTGCCTGAGCTGCGCCACGCACGCGCTCGGGCGCATGCCGCTGGAGGTGGCGGTGGTCGGCGCCGACGGCGCGCTGCGCGAGCGCGTGTGGCGGCACGGCGACGGCCGCGTCGAGCGGCAGGTGCCGTGAGCGTCGCACCGTGGCTCGTGCTGGCGGTGGGCAACCCGGCCCGCGGCGACGACGCGCTGGCGCCGCTGCTGCTCGAGCGGCTGCGCGAATCCGGCGTCGAAGCCGGCGGCGAGGTGGAACTGCTGACGGACTTCCAGCTCCAGGTCGAGCACGCGCTGGACCTGCGCGGCCGGCGCGGCGTGCTCTTCGTCGACGCCGCGCTGCCGGGCGCGGTGCCGGGGGCCGTGCTGTCCACGCTGGTCCCCGACCACGCGCCCACCGCGGCCACGCACGCCCTGCACCCGGCCGCGGTGCTGCGCGTGGCAGAGCTGCTGGACGGGCACGCGCCGGCGGCCTGGCTGCTGGCGATCGAAGGGGCGAGCTTCGGCCTGGGCGAGCCGCCGAGCCCGGCCGGCGAACGCCATCTCGGGCGCGCCCGGTCGCTCGCGGGCGCCTGGTTGCGGGCGCGGCGGTTCGGCCCGCGCAGCCGCTGCGCTTGATATCGTCGCGCTCCCCGCACAACCCGACACGAACCTCCAGGAGGGCCCCATGACGTTTCCCCGCTTCACCCGCCGACAGCTCGCGTTCGCCGGCGCCGCACTCGCTGCCAGCCTCGCGGGCTCGGCGCGCGCGCAGGGCGCGAAGATCAAGGTCGCGGCGATCTACACCGTGCCGTTCGAGCAGCAGTGGGTGAGCCGCATCCACAAGGCATTGAAGGCGGCCGAAGCGCGCGGCGACATCGAGTACAAGGCGAGCGAGAACGTCGCCAACGCCGACTACGAGCGCGTGATGCGCGAGTACGCCAACGCCGGCAACCAGCTGATCGTCGGCGAGAGCTTCGCGGTCGAGGCGGCGGCGCGCAAGGTGGCCAAGGACTTCCCGAAGGTGATGTTCCTGATGGGCAGCAGCGGCAAGCCGCAGGCGCCCAACTTCGCCGTCTTCGACAACTACATCCAGGACCCGGCCTACCTCACCGGCATGGTCGCCGGCGGCATCACCAAGAGCGGCAAGATCGGCATGGTCGGTGGTTTCCCGATCCCCGAGGTGAACCGCCTGATGCACGCCTTCATGGCCGGCGCGCGCGAGGTCAACCCGAAGGTGCAGTTCATGGTCACCTTCATCAACAGCTGGTTCGACCCGCCGAAGGCCAAGGAAGCGGCCTTCGCGATGATCGACAAGGGCGCCGACGTGATGTACGCCGAGCGCTTCGGCGTCAGCGACGCGGCCAAGGAACGCAAGGTGCTGGCCATCGGCAACGTCATCGACACGCAGGACAAGTACCCCGAGACGGTGGTGGCCAGCGCGCTGTGGCACATGGAGCCGACGATCGACCGCGCGCTGGGCCTCGTCAAGGGCGGAAAGTTCACGGCCGAGGACTACGGCCCATACTCGATGATGAAGCACAAGGGCAGCTCGCTGGCGCCGTTCGGCACCTTCGAGGCGAAGCTGCCGAAGGACCTCGTGGCCAAGGTGCGCGCGAAGGAGAAGGCGATCCTCGACGGCAAGTTCGTCGTCAAGGTGAACGACACGCAGCCCAAGTCGACGATCTGACCGCTGCCCCTCGTCAGCGCGGGCGGGGCACGGCGGCTCCTTCACGATGGCCGACACGGTCCTGCGGCTCCAGGGCATCACCAAGCGCTTCGGCCCGCTCGTCGCCAACGACGGCATCTCGCTGGCGCTGGCGCGCGGCGAGGTGCTGGCGCTGCTGGGCGAGAACGGCGCCGGCAAGTCGACGCTGGTGTCGATCCTGTTCGGGCACTACGAGGCCGATGCCGGCTCGATCGAGGTGTTCGGCCGCCCGCTGCCGCCGGGGCAGCCGCGCGCGGCGCTGGCCGCCGGCGTCGGCATGGTGCACCAGCACTTCACGCTCGCCGACAACCTGAGCGTGCTCGACAACGTCATGCTCGGTACCTTGCCGTTGTGGTGGCCCGCGTCCGGGCGCGACGCGGCGCGCCGTCGGCTGCTGGCCGAGGCGCGGCGCTTCGGCCTGGCGGTGCAGCCCGACGCGCTCGTCGGCACGCTCACCGTCGGCGAACGGCAGCGCGTCGAGATCCTCAAGGCGCTCTATCGCGGCGCGCGCATCCTCATCCTCGACGAGCCGACGGCCGTGCTGACGCCGCAGGAGAGCGAGTCGCTGTTCGCCACGCTGGCGCAGATGGTGGCCGAGGGGCTCTCGATCATCTTCATCAGCCACAAGCTCGCCGAGGTGAAGCGCGTGTCGCACCGCATCGCCGTGCTGCGCGCCGGAAGGCTGGTCGCCGAGGCCGCGGCAGCCGACGTGACGGCCGCGCAGCTGGCCGCGTGCATGGTCGGGCGGGCCATCGAGGCTCCCGCGCGCACGCCGCCGGCACGGGTGGGCGAGGCGGTCTGCGTGCTCGAGGGGGTGAGCACGCCCGGGCAGGGGCGCGACCGGCTCGCGGCGGTCTCGCTGGCGCTCCATGCCGGCGAGATCGTGGCGGTGGCCGGTGTCTCCGGCAACGGGCAGGAGGCGCTGGCCGGCGTGCTGATGGGCACGCACGTGCCCAGTGCCGGCCGGGTGCGCCTCGGGGGGCACACGATGCCCGCCGGGGCGGCGGCGCGCGTGCTGGCGGGGGTCGCCCGCATCCCCGAAGACCGCCAGGGCATGGGGGCCGTCGGCGACCTGCCGGTGTGGGAGAACGCCGTCAGCGAACGCGTCGCGAGCGCGGCCTTCTCGCGCCGGGTGGCCGGGCTGCGCTGGCTGCGGCGTCGCGCGGCGCGCGCGCATGCGGCGCGCATCACCGACGAGTTCGACGTGCGCGGCGGCGGCCTCGACACGCCGGCGCGCGCGTTGTCCGGCGGCAACCTGCAGAAGCTCATCCTCGGCCGCGCGTTGCTGGCGCCGGACGGGGCCACGCCACGCCTCATCGTCGCGCACCAGCCGACCTGGGGGCTGGACGTCGGGGCGGTCGCCGCGGTGCAGCAGCGGCTCGTCGCGGCGCGCGACGCCGGCGCGGCGGTGCTGCTGGTCACCGACGACCTCGACGAGGTGATGGCGCTCGGCGATCGCATCGCGGTGATGCACGACGGCTGCCTCACCGAGGCGCGTGCGGCCGACGCGTGGACGCGCGAGGCGATCGGGCTCGCGATGGCGGGCGCGCACGCGGCGAGCCGCCCATGAGGCTCGAACGGCGCAGCCAGCCGTCGGCCGTGGCCCTGGTGCTCGCGCCGGTCGCGGCCGTCGCGGCGACGCTCGCCGTTTGCGCGCTGCTCGTCTGGTGGGCCGGCGCGCCCGTCGGCCGCACGTACGCCGCGATCGTCGCCGGCGGCTTCGGCTCGCTGTTCGCGTGGAGCGAAACGCTGACGCGTGCCGTGCCGCTCGTGCTCACGGGCCTGGCGGCGACGGTGGCGTTCAAGGCGCGCCTGTACAACATCGGCGCCGAGGGCCAGCTCTACGGCGGCGCGATGGCGGCGGTGGCGATGGGCAGCGCGCTCGTCGTCGAAGGCGCCGACGGTGCCGTGGCGCTGGCGCTGCCGCCGGTGCCGGCGCTGGTGCTCGTCTGCGCCGCGGCGGCGCTCGCCGGTGCGCTGCTGCTGCTCGGGCCGGCATGGCTGAAGGCGAAGCTCGGCGTGGACGAGGTCGTGACGACGCTGTTGATGAACTTCGTCATCCTGCTGGGTGTGTCGGCGCTGCTCGACGGGCCGATGAAGGACCCGCTGGCGATGGGCTGGCCGCAGAGCGTCGCGCTGCCGGGCGAGCTCGAGCTTGCCCGGCCCTTCCAGGGCCTCAGGCTGCACAGCGGCCTCGCCGTGGCGGCCGTGCTGGCGGTGGCGCTCGCGGTGCTGTTCCGGCACACGGTGCTCGGCTTCCGCATCCGCGCCAGCGGCGCCAACACGCGCGCCGCCGCGTTCGCCGGCGTGCCGGCACTGCGCACGACGCTCGTCGTGGCCGTGCTGTCCGGGGGCCTCGCGGGGCTGGCCGGCGCCATCGAGGTGGCGGGGCGGACCGGCTACGTCACGCTGGACATGTCGCCCGGCTACGGCTACTCGGGCATCGTCATCGCGATGCTGGCGGCGCTGCATCCGCTCGGCGTGCTCGCCGCGGCGATCTTCGTCGCCGGCGTGCTGGTGGGCGCCGACAGCATGAGCCGCGTCGTCGGCGTGCCGACCTACATCGCCGATGTCGTCGTGGCCACGTCGCTCATCGCGGTGCTGGTGGCGACGATGCTGGCGCAGTACCGTGTGCGCTGGCGTCGGCCGGCGGTCACGCGGGCCACGGGTGCAGGAGCGACATGAAGGCCATCGGCGGTGCATCGACCACGAAGCGACGCGTGCTGGTTGCCGCCGGCGTGCTCGGTGCGGTCGTGTTCGTCGGCGCCGTCGCGTGGGCGCTGTTGCCGCGGGCCGACGACGGAGTGCGGCTGCACGCCGGGGCGCCGGGCTTCCCCTGGGCCCGCGCGCCGATGACGCCGCCAGGCGATGCAACCGAGGTGGCGCCGGTGGTGCCCGCCGAAGCAGCGGCCTCCGCGCCCGGCCCGCGCGAGCCCGGCCCGATCAGTGGTGCCCGGCGCGGTCTGGCAGGTCGACCTGTGTGAGGTGCGGGTCGTGTGGTCGTGCCGCCGCAGGGGCGCGCGCAGGAAGGCGGGGCGTTGCCCGGGCTGCCGGCCGCGATGGGCCAGTACGCGCTGCAGGACGCGCAGGCGCGGCTCGTGCAGGCGCTGGCCACCGGCGACGCCCGCCAGCGCGTCGCCGCGCGCCTGCTGCAGCAGCCCGACGACCTCGACCCCGGCCGACAGGCGGCGTGGGCGCGCGGCCTCCTGGCCGAGGGGCTGGCGAGCCGCGACGCGCAGGCCATGCGCTGGGCGAGCGCCGCCTGCACGTTCGTCGCGGACGAGGCGGCCTGCCGGCGCCGGCTGTCGCGCGCGCGTGTGCAGGCCGAACCGGCCAACGCCCTGCATTGGCTGGACTGGGCAAACGACGAACCCGAGGCCGCGGCGGCCGCCTGGGCCGGCCTGGCCCGGGCGAGTTACTGGCGCGAGCATCCACTGGCGCTGGCGGGCTTGGCCGTGCGCGGGCTCGGCGCCGACCTTCCCGCCTACCTGCACGCCACGCTGGCCATGGAAGCGATGATGCGCGACGCCGCCTTCCCGGCGCCGCCGCTGACGCCGGTGCTCGAGCGCTGCGGGCCGCGACCCGATGCCGCGGTGGCGCCCGCCGCCGGCGCGGGGGAGTGCGAACGCCTGGCACGCCTGCTCGTCGAGCACAGCGACTCCGTGCAGGGCCTCATGCTCGGGCGCGAGCTCGGCGAGCGCCTCGGCTGGCCGGCCGACCGTCTGCAGCGCCTGGATGCCGAAGTGCAGGAGCTGCAGAAGCAGGAGCACCGCTGGTCGGTGGACGAGCGGCGGCCGCTCGGGTGCGCGACCGTCGAAGGGCAGCGGGAGCACATCGTCGCCGTCGAGCGCGAAGGTGAGCTCGAAGCCCTGCGGCGCAGCGCGGCAGCGACGCTCCAGTCGCCGCCCGCGTCGCCGTCGATCGCGCCGCCGAGCCCACCCCCTGCCGGGCGCTGAGACGCCTGCTCCCGCAAGCCCGCCGCAAGCCGCGCCTCACGCGCCCATGCCCGAAGCCTTCGACGTCGTCGCCAGCGAGGCCTTCTGGGTGGCGGTGCTGCGCATCGCCACGCCGCTCATCCTCGGCACGCTCGGCGTGTTGCTGTGCGAGCGCGCCGGCGTGCTCAACCTCGGCATCGAGGGGATCATGGTGGCCGGGGCCTTCATCGGCTGGCTCGCGGTGTACGCGGGCGCGGGCCTGTGGGGCGGCGTGCTGGCCGCGGCTGCCGCGGGCGCGCTGTTCGGGCTGCTGCACGCCGGCCTCACCGTGGGCCTCGCGTTGTCGCAGCATGTCTCCGGGCTCGGCATCACGATGCTCGCGACGGCACTCTCGTACTACGGCTACCGCGTCGGCTTCCCGAAGGTGAACACGCCGCCGACGGTGACGCCCTTCGCCGAGATGACCTGGCTGCCGTTGCCGGTGCTCTCGGCGCAGACGCCGCTGACACTGCTGGCGCTGGTGCTCGTGCCGCTGCTGGCCTGGTTCATCGTGCGCACGCCGGCCGGGCTGGCGCTGCGCATGGTGGGTGAAAACCCGCAGGCGGCCGAAGGGCAGGGCCTCTCGGTGGCGGCGCTGCGCACGAGTGCCGTCGTCGCCGGCTCGGCGTTGATGGGCGTGGCCGGCTCGTTCCTCACCCTCGCCGCCTTCAACGCCTTCTTCTTCAACATGGTCAACGGCCGCGGCTGGGTCTGCGTGGCGCTCGTCGTCTTCGCCTCGTGGCGACCCGGCAAGGCGCTGCTGGGGGCGCTGCTGTTCGGCTTCTTCGACGCGCTGCAGCTGCGGCTGCAGCAGAGCCCGGGTGCCGCGCTGCCGTATCAGGTGTACCTGATGCTGCCGTACCTGCTGTCGATCGCCGCGCTGGTGCTCGTGGCGCGCCGCGCGGCCTACCCGCAGGCGTTGATGAAGCCCTACCGCAAGGGAGAACGCTGAGATGAATCCTGTGCAGGTCGTGGCGGGCTCGGACCGACGGGGTGCCCTGCTCCGTGAGTGTCCTCTTTCGGCGGACGAGCTTCGCTCGTCCCCCGAATGCCCCCTTGATTTCACGGAGCAGGGCACCCCGTCGGCCCGAGCCGGCACCGTCGGTGGCGTCCCGTCGAAGACAACCGGCAGTGCCACGCCAAGGACGCCGGGTGGTCGGCGCAGCGAAATCAAGGGGGCATTGGGGGGACCAGCGAAGCTGGGCCGCTCAAAGAGGACATTCGCGGAGCCGACCGCCCGGCGGCGTTGGCGCGCCACGACCTCCACCCCACGGCGGCCTTGGCGCGCGACGACCTCACATGAGCAGCGTTTCGTGGGTCGCGAGTCGCGCCGCGCGCGGGGGAGCCACTGAGATGCTGGATCTGCTCGTGCGCAACGCGACCCTGCCCGACGGCCGCCGGGGCGTGGGCATCGCCGTCGAGGGCGGCCGCATCGTCGAGGTGCGCGAGGGGCTCGGCGTCGACGCGACTTCGGCGCCCGCCGCGCACGAAGTGCTCGACGCCGCGGGGCTGCTCGTCAGCGCGCCCTTCGTCGATGCGCACTTCCACATGGACGCCACGCTGAGCTACGGCCTGCCTCGCGTCAACCAGAGCGGCACGCTGCTCGAAGGCATCGCGCTGTGGGGCGAGCTCAAGCCCCAGCTCACGCACGAAGCGATCGTCGAACGTGCGCTCGCCTACTGCGACTGGGCCGTGGCCAGGGGGCTGCTCGCCATCCGCTCGCACGTCGACGTCTGCGACGACCGGCTGCTCGCCGTGCAGGCGTTGCTCGACGTGAAGCGCCGCGTCGCGCCGTACCTCGACCTGCAGCTCGTCGCCTTCCCGCAGGACGGCGTGCTGCGTTCGCCGCATGCTCTGACCAACCTGAAGCGCGCGCTGGCGATGGGCGTCGACGTCGTCGGCGGCATCCCGCACTTCGAGCGCACGATGGCCGAAGGCGCCGAGAGCGTGCGGCTGCTGTGCGAGCTGGCGGCGCTGCAGGGCCGGCTCGTCGACATGCACTGCGACGAGAGCGACGACCCGCTGTCGCGGCACGTCGAGACGCTCGCCGCCGAGACGGTGCGGCTCGGCCTGCAGGGCCGCGTCACCGGCTCGCACCTCACCTCCATGCACAGCATGGACAACTACTACGTCAGCAAGCTGCTGCCGCTCTTGGCCGAGGCGCGGCTGAACGTCGTCGCCAACCCCCTCATCAACATCACGCTGCAGGGCCGGCACGACACCTACCCGAAGCGCCGCGGCATGACGCGCGTGCCCGAGCAGCTGGCCATCGGCCTCACGGTGGCCTTCGGCCACGACTGCGTGATGGACCCGTGGTACAGCCTCGGCTCTGGCGACATGCTGGAGGTGGCGGCGATGGGCCTGCACGTGGCGCAGATGACGAGCCAGGCGGCGATGCGGCAGTGCTTCGACGCGGTGACCACGGCGCCGGCAGGCATCCTGCAACTGGAAGGCTACGGGCTCGAGCCCGGCAACCACGCCGACTTCGTGTGGCTGCAGGCGCACGATCCGGTCGAGGCGATCCGGCTTCGCGCGACGCGGCTGGCGGTCTATCGGCGCGGCCGGCGCATCGCGGCGACGCCGCTGGCCACGGCCTCGCTGGCCCTGGCCGGCCGGCCGGCGAGCGTCGACTTCACGCTCGTGCGCTAGGGGCTCGGCCCGGCAGCGGCCGCGCGGCGCCGCTCACACCCCCTGCCGGTTCAACGGCGCCTTCAGCGCCTCGCTCAGCACGGCCAGGCTGTCGGCGAGGTGCGCCTGCGCCATCGGCGACCACTTGCGTGAACCCAGCGCCGCCTTCAGCGAGGCTTCGAGTTCCAGCGCGACCTGCCGGTGCACCGCGCGCACGTCGGCGGCCACGGCCGAGGTCGGGCGCAGCACGCCGCCCGCGATGCGGCGCACGTGTTCGCGCTGCAGGTTGCGGCGAAGGCTGTCGATCTCGGTGGGCGGCGGGCCCGACGGGGTGGCCGCGGTCTTGCCCGGCAGGCGGCGTGTCGTCGGCTTGGCCGGCGGCGCGACCTCCGACCACACGGCGTCGCGCAGCCGCGCCTGCAGCTCGGCATAGCCGAGCAGCTGGCTCTGGTCGCTGACCTTCACCTCGGCGTCGGCGAGGCGCTGCGCGATGCCGTCGGACATCAGCGCGTCGAGCGCCGTTCGTTGCATGCCCAGCACGCTGCCGGCGAGGCTGAAGTCCGCGGCGCGGCCCCCGCGCCGGTCGTCCAGCGGGTCCACGCCGAGCCGGCTCATGAAGCGCGGCTGGAAGCGGAAGCTGGAGGCCGAGAAGACCTCGTCGAGCAGGATCGACAGTGCCTGGCGCTGTTGCGCCGCCGGCACCGGCGCGACAAGCGGCTTGTCGGCACCGGCGGTGGCGCGGCTCGTCACGGCGCCGCCGACGTACTTCGTCAGCAACGCGGCCGCACGCGACACGTTCGAGAGCCCGCGCGAGAGGTTGCGGCGATAGACCTCCATCGTGTCCTCGGCCGGCAGCTGGCGCGCCTGGGTGCGCTCCCACAACTCCTTGGCCAGCGCCAGCTGGCGGCGCGCGTAGGCCATCGGGTCCTCGCCGAGGTCGAACAGGTTCACCGTCGGGTCGCCGGCGCCGGCGTCGCCGTCGGTGGCGAAGGCCAGCGCCGGCTCCGTGTCGCCACGCGCCGCCAGGCGGGCCAGCGCCTCTCGCTCCTCCGCCGGCGTGGCGTACTCGCGGTAGCCGTACTCGATCGCCCAGTGGTCGTAGGCGCCGAGGCCGGGCATGTGGATGTCGGCCACCGGCTCGCCGGGCAGCGAGATGTTCGGCGGGTTGTAGTCCATCACCGAGTTGGAGATGCCGCGCGTGCCGGTGAACCCCTTGTCGCGCAACTGCGCGGCGGTGATGCCGGTGGAGGCCCGGAAGTTGTGGCGCAGCCCGAGGGCGTGACCGACCTCGTGCACGACGACGGCCTTCAGGCTGGCGGCGATGTAGCGGTCGGCATCGGCGCTGCCCGGTGCGATGTCGCCGCGCATCGACAGCAGCTCCAGGCCGATGGCCGCCTGCTCCAGCGCCTCGTCGGCATAGGTGCACTGCGCAAAGCGCGGGGCGAACTCGCCGCGCGGCCCGGCATGCGTCGCCATGTCCGCGGCGGCATCCCCGGGCAGGCGTGGCGCGGTGTCGGCGACGACCGAGCGGTCGAAGCGCGCCCAGTTCTCCGGGATGATGGCGGCGCCGCGCAGGATTTCGCCGGTGCGCGGGTCGGCCTGGCTCGGGCCCACGGCCGTGGCGCCCGGCCCGTCCATCGTGAACCAGCGCACCGCCAGCAGGCGCATGCCTTCCACCGAGGCCCAGTCGGCGCCGGCCGGCTGCTGCTCGACGACGAGTGCGTTGCGGAAGCCCGCGCGCTCGAAGGCCTTGTTCCACTCGAGGATGCCGTCGCGCACCGCGGGCCGCCACTTCTCGGGGATGTTGCGGTCCATGACAACGCGGATCGGCTGCTTCGGCTCGGAGACGGCGGCCGCCGGGTCCTTCTTCTCCAGCCGCCAGCGCTGCACGATGTGGGCGCGGCGCTCGCCGGCGTTCTCGTCGTCGAAGTCGACGAAGCTGTCGGTGAAGAAGCCGACACGCGGGTCGGCGCGGCGCGCCTTCATCGGCTGCGCCGGCAGCGGCGCCAGCGTGTAGGCGATGGAGACGAAGAAGCTGCGCGCATCGGGCAGCGTGCGCGGCGGGTTCGGCAGCATCGCCGGGTTCGGCGGCGGCGCGCCGGGCACGGCCAGCGGCGGCAGCGGCACCTTCGGCACTGCGTAGTGGTTGCGCAGCGTCAGCGTCGTCGCCTCGGTGCTCGTGTGCATGCGCTCGATCGACGAGTTGGCGCGGTCGTGCGCGTACGGCACGCGGAACGAGCGCTCGACGAAGGTCTGCAGCGCGAGGATGTCGCCGCCGAGCAGCGCCTGCGCTTCGACGAGCAGCGACTTGCGCTCGAGGTGCGGCGCGGCGGCCAGCGGCGCGGCGGCCAGCAGGCTGCCTGAGTAGCTCTCGGCCACGGCTTGCGCCAGCGGCGTGCCCTCCCGGGCACGGGCGAGCAGGTTCACGGCGACCAGCTGCACGGTGTTGCCGACGCGCCGCAGCACGACGACGTGCTCGGGGCCCGTGAGCCCGGGCAGGACGAAGCCGCTGCCCAGGCCCGAGGCGAGCGAGTTGCCGAGGAAGAACGGCTTGTCCAGCCGGTCGGCCGGGATCTCGAGCCAAGTCTTCTCGTCGCGCGTCCAGAGTGTCAGGAAGCCGTCGCTGCTCTTGGCGCCGCGCGTCACCTCGGCGAACGGGGGCGGCGTTCCGGGCGGTTGGCCAGGCCTGGCGCCGGGGGCCGAAGCGCCGGCGCCCGGTGCCGACGCCGACGCCGCGACAGGCCTGGTGCCGGGCGCCATGGCCACGTGCGTGGGCGCGGCGGCTGCGGCGCGAGCATCATCGGCGGCCGGCGGCGTCGCCGCGCAGCCAGCGATCAGCGCCGTGGCGATGGCGCCGCCCAGGGCGGCCAGGGGATGGAGGGACGAAGGCTGGGGGTCGGCGGGGCGGCTCATGTTCGAGGGCGGGCAACCGGGAGGTGCGTGGGAGGGACGGCCAGGTCCGCACATGCGCGGGGGCGGCGGCACGAGCGAAAGTGCGAACGGTACCGCGGCCCCGCGGCGCCCACCGGCCCGTGCGACGAATCGGCCGCCGGACGTCACGGACGACGGGAAGGGGCGGAGAGGGCGGAAGGCGCGGAAGGGGCGGAGCGCGAGGCGCGGAGTGACGGGAATGCGCGCCTGCGGCAGCGGTCAGCGGTGCCCCGCGCGCGCCGCCGGGCGGCCCGGAGAAGGGGCGCTCTTCGCCGCGGCAGCCGGAGTGGCAAGCGCTTCCAGCAACCGCCCGTGGATGCCCTCGAAGCCGCCGTTGCTCATCACCAGCACGTGGTCGCCGGGGTGGGCGGCCGCGGCGACCGCGGCCACCAGGGCCGCCACGTCCTCGCGCACCTGCGCCGCCTCGCCCAGCGGCGCCAGCGCCTCGGCGACGTCCCAGCCCCAGGGCCCCTGCAGCGCGAAGGAGAGGTCGGCTTCTTCCAGCGCCCAGGGCAGCTGCGCCTTCATCGTGCCGAGCTTCATCGTGTTCGAGCGCGGCTCGAAAACGGCCAGGATGCGCGGCGCGGCGCCGCCGGCCGCGAGCTGCTCGCGCTCGAGCTTGTGGCGCAGGCCGTCGATCGTCGTGCGCATGGCCGTCGGGTGGTGCGCGAAGTCGTCGTAGACGCGCACGCCGCCGGCCTCGCCGCGCAGCTCCATTCGCCGGCGCACGCCGCGAAAGCGGCAGAGCGCCGCGGCGGCGGCCTGCGGGTCGACGCCCACGTCCTCGGCGGCGGCGATGGCGGCCAGCGCGTTGAGCTGGTTGTGCTCGCCCAGCTGCTCCCATTCGACCCGGCCGAGCTTCAGGCTGCCGCGCAGCACGTCGAAGGCCTGCGGGTCGCCGCGCGCGGTGAGGCCGCCGGGCTCCTCGCGCCGCGTGGCGAAGCGCTGCACGCGGCTCCAGCAGCCGCGCTTGAGCACGCGCGCCAGTGCCTCGTCGCGCGCGTTGACGACGACGAGGCCACCGGCCGGCATCGTGCGCACGAGGTGGTGGAACTGCGTCTCGATGGCGGCGATGTCGGCGAAGATGTCGGCGTGGTCGAGCTCGAGGTTGTTGAGCACGGCGGTGCGCGGCCGGTAGTGCACGAACTTGCTGCGCTTGTCGAAGAGGGCCGTGTCGTACTCGTCGGCCTCGATGACGAAGGGGCTGCCCGGCGCCACGCGGCCGAGCCGGGCCGAGATGCCGAAGTCGATCGGTACGCCGCCGACGAGGAAGCCCGGCGCGAGGCCGGCCTGCTCGAGCACCCAGGCGAGCATCGCCGTCGTGCTCGTCTTGCCGTGCGTGCCGGCCACGGCCAGCACGTGGCGGCCGTGCAGCACGTGTTCGGCCAACCACTGCGGGCCGCTCGTCATGCGGGCGCCGGCTTCGAGGATGGCCTCCATCAGCGGGTTGCCGCGCTTGACGACGTTGCCGACGACGAACACGTCGGGGGCGAGCGACATCTGCGCGGCGTCGAAGCCGAGGTGGAGCTCGATGCCGAGCGCGGCGAGCTGCTCGCTCATCGGCGGGTAGACCTTCTCGTCGCAGCCGGTGACACGGTGGCCGGCCTCGCGCGCCAGCGCGGCGACGCTGCCCATGAACGTGCCGCAGATGCCGAGGATGTGCAGGTGCATCGCGGTCATTCTAGGAATGCGTGGCCGGCGCGCGCACGCCCTTGCGGGCGAGCCGGCGTGCTAGCGTGCGTGCATGGGCGGCTTCGACCTCCCCGCGTTTGCGGGTTTCCCGGCGCTGGCGAGCCACCCCTGGGCCTACCCGGCGCTGGAGGTCGCGCACATCGCCGGCATCGCGCTGCTGGTGGGCAACCTCGTGCTGCTCGAGGCGCGCGTGTGGGGCATGGCCGCGGAGCTGCCCGTGCGCCCGCTGGCCCGGCTGTCGCTGCGGCTCGCGCTGGCCGGCTTCGCTGTCGTCGCCGCCACCGGGCTGGCGATGTTCAGCGCGCAACCGGCCGACCTGCTGGCCAACGACGCGTTCGTCGTGAAGATGGGGCTGGTGGCCCTGGCCGGCCTCAACGCGGCCTGGTTCCACGCGCGCGACGGGCTGGCCCGACTGGACCGCCTGGCGCGTGCACAGACCGTGCTGTCGCTGGGGCTATGGCTGCTGGTCATCATCTGCGGCCGCTGGATCGCCTACCGCTAGCTAGCCGCACTCGCTCGGCACACGGTCCGCAAGAGGAGAGAAAGGACAAGCCCATGCACCGCCGCCACTTCGCCCGACTCGTTGCCCTGTCCGGCGGGCTGCCGCTGCTGCCCGCGGCGTTGGCCCACCATGGATGGAGCAGCTTCGACCAGGGGCGCCCGATCTACCTCGAGGGTCAGGCCGGCAAGGTGATGTGGCGCAACCCGCACGTCGAGTTCGAGCTCGAAGTGCCAGCCGACCTGAAGCTGCCCGCCGACCTGGCGACGCGCGCGCTGCCGGCGCAGCGGGCCGCCGTCGACGGACCGGCGCTGCTGAAGGCGGCGCAGCTGCCGACGCGCAAGGACCGCCGCTGGTTGATCGAGCTGGCACCGCTGACGCGCATGGAGGCGTGGAACGTGACGCCGCTGAAGACCGGCGACCGCGTCGGCGTGCTCGGCTTCACGTTCGCCGGCGAGAAGGGCGACGCGGTGCTGCGCGTCGAGTACCTGTTCGTCGGTGGCAAGGCCTACGGGCTGCGCTCGTCGCCGGCCTGAACGCGGCGCGATCTTCGGGCGGAAGCGGTAGCCTGGGGAGGGGCGCTCCCCAGTCGGAGGCGGGATCGCGCCGGCGGGGTACCCTGCGCCGTGAATGTCCTCTTCGAGCGGCCCAGCTTCGCTGGTCCCCTCGATGCCCCCTTGATTTCACGGCGCAGGGCACCCCGCCGTCCCGATCCGGCACCGTCGTGGTACCCCGAAGTCAGACGACGGTGCCACGCCAAGGACGGCGGGTGGTCGGCGCAGCGAAATCAAGGGGGCATTGGGGGGACCAGCGAAGCTGGTCCGCCCAAAGAGGACATTCGCGGAGCCGACCACCCGGCGTCCTTGGCGCGCCGCGACCGAGGTGTGCCGCCCAACCGCGGCGCAGGGCCCTGGACCGACGCGCCGCCTCAGGCCCGCAGCGCCTCGCCCGCCGCGGCCACCGTGGCCGCGATGTCGGCTTCGCCGTGCGCGCTGCTGACGAAGCCAGCCTCGTACAGCGCCGGCGCAAGGTACACGCCGCGCGACAGCATCGCGTGGAAGAAGCGGTTGAAGCGCTCCTTGTCGGTGGCCATCACGGCGGCGTAGTTCTGCGGCAACTCGCCGGCGAAGAAGAAGCCGAACATGCCGCCTTCGCAGTCGGTGACGAGCGGCACGCCGGCGGCGCGCGCGGCGCCCGCCAAGCCTTCGCAGAGTGACCGCGTCTTCGCCGCGAGCGCATCGAAGAAGCCCGGCCGCGCGATCTCGCGCAGCGTCGCCAGGCCGCAGGCCGTGGCCACCGGGTTGCCCGAGAGCGTGCCGGCCTGGTAGACGGGCCCGAGCGGCGCGAGCTGGCTCATCACGTGGCGGCTGCCGCCGAAGGCCGCCAGCGGCATGCCGCCGCCGATGACCTTGCCGAACACCCACATGTCGGGCGCGAAGCCGGGAATCAGCTTCGCGTAGTGCGCATGGGCGCCGCCCAGCCCGACCCGGAAGCCGGTCATCACCTCGTCGAAGACGAGCAGCGCGCCGTGCTGCGTGGCGAGCTCGCGCAGCCGCTTCATGAACGGCACGCTGGCGCGCACGAAGTTCATGTTGCCGGCGATCGGCTCGATCATCACGCAGGCGATGTCGCGGCCGTGCACGCTGAAGGCCTCCTCGAGCTGGGCGACGTGGTTGTACTCGAGCACGAGCGTGTGCTGCACCACCTCGGCCGGCACGCCCGCGCTCGTCGGGTGGCCGAAGGTGGCCAGGCCCGAGCCCGCCTTGACGAGCAGCGCGTCGGCGTGGCCGTGGTAGCAGCCCTCGAACTTGACGATGCGGCTGCGGCCGGTGGCGCCGCGCGCCAGGCGCAGCGCGCTCATGCCGGCCTCGGTGCCGCTGGAGACGAGGCGCACCTGCTCCAGGCCCGGCACGTGCGCGATGATGGCTTCGGCCAGCTCGACCTCGCGTTCGGTGGGTGCGCCGAAGCTCAGGCCCTCGCGCGCGGCGCGCTGCACGGCATCCAGCACCGCGGGGTGGCCGTGGCCGAGGATCATCGGCCCCCACGAGCCGATGTAGTCGATGTAGCGCCTCCCCTCGGCGTCCCAGATCCAGGCGCCTTCGGCCCGCGTGATGAAGCGCGGCGTGCCGCCGACGGCGCGGAAGGCGCGCACCGGCGAGTTGACTCCGCCGGGGATGACGCGCTGCGCGCGCTCGAACAGTTCGGCGTTGCGGTCGGCCGGCATCGGGTCGGTGTGTTCAGTGCACGCGGCGCGGCACGGTCTTGGTCTTCGAATCGTCGGCGTCGGAGCCCTTGCCCCCGCCGGGGCCGCGGCCGCCGGGGCCGTTGCCTCCGGCTTCGCCGTCGGGCCCGCCGGCCTCGCCTTCACCGTCCTCGGCCGGCGGCAGGGCCCAGAAAAAGCGGTCCGGCACGATGTTGCCCATGCCCGGGCGGAAACCTGCGTCGAGGCTCTGGTCGAGGAACGACAGCGCTTCGCTGACCGCCGACGGCAGGTCGCCGTCGGAGGCGAGCAGTGCGGCCAGCGCCGCCGACAACGTGTCGCCGGCGCCGACGAACGCCGCGTCGAACATCTCGAACTTCTCGCCGGCGATGGCCCCCTGCGGCGAGGCCAGCACGTTGTCGATGAACTGTTCCTTGCCCTTGCCGGGCAGCAGGATGCCGGTGACGAGCACGTGCCGCGTGCCGTGTTCGCCGGCGGCCACGGCGAGCTCGCGTGCCGAGGGCGGCCGTTCGCTCTCCCAGTCGGGCAGAAGGAAGTCCTGCAGCGCCTTGTGGCTGCCCACCAGCACCTCGGCGGCCGGCAGGATGAGCTCGCGGAACGCGTCCAGGTAGGGCTGCAGCTTGTCTTCCTCGAGCCAGGTCAGGCCCGGCAGGTAGGCGACGAGCGGCACGTCGGCGTAGTCGGAGAGGATCTCGGCCACGGCGCTGACGCCTTCGGCGCTGCCGAGGAAGCCGACCTTCCAGGCCGCGACGGTGACGTCCTCGAGCACGGTGCGCGCCTGCTCGGCCACCTGGTCGGGGTCGATGGCGTGCTGGTCGAACACGTCGGCCGTGTCGCGCATGACGATGGAGGTGACCACCGGCAGCGCGTGTGCACCCATGGCCGCGACGGTGGCGATGTCGCCGGAAAGGCCGGCGGCGCCGCTGGCGTCGCTGGCGTTGAAGCACATCACGCAGGCGGGCGCGGGCGGCTCGGTGGTGGCGTCTTCGGGCGTGTTCGGAGCGGGGTCGGGGGTCATGGTGGGCAGCTCCGTTGCCTTGCCGGCGGCGCCCGCGAGGCGCCGGCCAAACCTCCAGCAATCCCTGAGGAACGCTGTGTAGGTCCTCACAATTCCTCGGAATTTCGCGGAATCGCGTGGCTACAATGGACGACCATTGTAGTGACGACACCGTCTCACCGTGAGCGAACCGCGCACCTGGATGTGCCTGATCTGCGGCTGGATCTACAACGAAGCCGAGGGCGACCCGGAGCACGGCATTCCTCCCGGCACCGCCTGGTCGGACGTGTCGATGAACTGGACCTGTCCGGAGTGCGGCGCGCGCAAGGAAGACTTCGAGATGGTGCAGATCTGAGCGCAGCCGCGCACGGGGTGCATCAGGGAGAAGCACGCGGCCGGCGCGAGGGTACTGCGTAGGACAGGGCGAGGAGCAAGCGCTTGGAAAGCAGCAGCCAGCAGCCAGACAGCGCCGTGAGCCAGGGCGCCAAGGTCCTGGTCATCGACGACAGCAACACCATCCGCCGCAGCGCCGAGATCTTCCTGCGCCAGGGCGGGCACGAGGTCGTGCTGGCCGAGGACGGCTTCGACGCGCTGGCGAAGGTCAACGACCACACGCCGGAGCTCATCTTCTGCGACATCCTGATGCCGCGCCTGGACGGCTACCAGACGTGCGCGATCATCAAGCGCAATCCGCGCTTCGCGCATGTGCCGGTGATCATGCTGTCGTCCAAGGACGGCTTGTTCGACAAGGCGCGCGGGCGCATGGTCGGCTCGGAGGACTACCTGACCAAGCCCTTCACCAAGGAGCAACTGCTGCGCGCGGTGGAGACCTTCCGCCGCGCCGCGGCCTGAAAGGCGCGAACCGGCAGCTGCCGGTGGCCTGCGGGCACCCGGAGCCGGCCGCCGCGCCCGAGGACATTCCCATGGCGATCCAGAAAGTCCTGCTCGTCGACGATTCGAAGACCGAACTGCACCACCTCTCGGAAATCCTGCTCAAGCGCGGCTACCAGGTGCGCACGGCGGAGAACGGCGACGAGGCGATGCGCCGGCTGAACGAGGAGAAGCCCGACCTCATCCTGATGGATGTCGTGATGCCGGGCCAGAACGGCTTCCAGCTGACGCGCGCCATCACGCGCGATCCGCGTTTTGCCGACGTGCCGGTGATCATGTGCACGAGCAAGAACCAGGAAACCGACAAGGTCTGGGGCATGCGGCAGGGCGCGCGCGACTACATCGTCAAGCCGGTCAACGCCGACGAGCTCGTCGCCAAGATCAAGGCCTTCGACTGAAAGCACGAATGAGCCTGCTGCGCGCCCCGATCTCGGCCCTGCGGTCCTCGCCGTGCGAGAGCACGGCTGCGGTCCTCGAGCCGACCTCGGGCCGCTCGCGACGGCTCCTTCGCGCTTTCTGAAGCCATGGCCAACCGCGAAGCGCTTCGTGAACTGCAAAGCCGCCTGGCGGCGCGGTTGCAGTCGTCTCAGGACGAGGCGCGCACGGCGCAATGGCTGGCCGTGGAAAGCGGCGGCATCGGCTTCCTGCTCGGTCTGGCCGACGCTGGCGAGATCTTCCCGCTGTCGGCCTTGAAGCCCGTGCCGCACACCCAGAGCTGGTTCGTCGGCGTGGCCAACCTGCGTGGCGGGCTGCACGGCGTGGTCGATCTCGCCGCGTTCCTCGGCCTGCGGGCGCCGACGCTGCCCGAGTCCGTGCGCGAGCACGCGCGGCTGGTGGCGCTGAACCCGGCGCTGGGCGCGCAGTGTGCGCTGCTCGTCGAGCGCCTCGCGGGGTTGCGACTGCCCGAGCAGTTGCAGCGCCAGGACGCGGCCGACGAGGCGACGCGGCCGGCCTTTGCCGGCCCGGTGTGGCGCGACGCGGACGGGCGCATGTGGCAGGAGCTGGACCTGCAGGCGCTGGCGCGGCACGAGCAGTTCCTGGGCATCTCGGCCTGATCGGTGTGTGTGCGGCTGCTGCCTGGGTGTGCGTGGATGAACCGACCACCGTGTCCCAGCCCGACGGCCGATGCCGCGGGCGGACGTCGGACGTGACGAGGGCGACATGAGCTTCCTGGACCGTATCAAGGGCAACACGCGTGGCAAGGGCTACCCGCACACGGCGCCTTCGCAGCTGCCCGACTACGACGACCTCGCTTCCCGTCCGAGCCCGATGGAGGCGACGGTGCGCCTGAGCCCGGGGGCCGTGGCGCAGGCCAACCACGGCGGCGCGCACGCGGCGGCACTGGCGCATGCCGGGACGGTGCCCTCGCCGCGCGGCGCGTCGATCATTTCCGAGGCGGCGCCCTCCGAGCTGAAGAGCGAGTTTCCCGAGACCCGCCTGCCCGGCGACCGCACCGAGGCGGCCAAGGGGCGGCGCCTGCCCCGCCTGCCGATGATCGGTACCTGGCCGATGGAGCGCCAGCAGCGCGCGCTGATCGGCCTCTTCGTCGCCGGCCTGCTGCTGCTGCTGGGCGCGGTCCTGGTGGCGTTGATCTCCGGGGCGCGCGTGTCGTCGCAGGTGGCGGCGGCCGGCCAGGCGCAGATGCAGTCGCAGCGGCTGGCCAAGTCGGTGTCGCAGGCGCTGGTGGGCAGCGCCGCGGCGTTCCCCGAGGTGCGCGAGAGCGTCGAGGTGCTGACGCGCAACCTGCGCTCGTTGAAGACCGGCGAAGGTGACGTGCCGGCGCTGCCGGGCAGCCTGCAGGCGCTGCTCGACCCGCTGCTGCCGCTGATCGACCGTGCCGAGAAGAACGCGGCGATCGTGCTGACTCAGCAGAAGACCCTGACCCAGGTGGGCCAGGCGCTGCGCGCCATCAACCGCCAGAGCGCCGACCTGCTGGAGACGGCCGAGACGGTGGCGTCGCTGAAGCTGCAGCAGGGTGCGTCGGCGGCCGAGCTTTCCGCGGTGGGGCAGCTCGTCATGCTCACCCAGCGCATCGGCAAGAGCGCCAACGAGTTCCTCACCACCGAGGGCGTCAGCGCCGAGGCGGTGTTCCTTCTCGGCAAGGACCTCAACAGCTTCAAGGAGATCGCGCAGGGCGTCATCAACGGCAACGCCGACCTGCGCCTGCCGGGCACGCGCGACCCGCAGGTGCGCGAGCGGCTGCAGCAGCTGCTGACGCAGTACGAGCAGGTGCGCGTGGACGCCAGTGCCATTCTCGGCAACCTGCAGGGCCTGGTCGCGGCGCGCGAGGCGCAGACGAGCGTCGTCACCGACAGCGAGCCGCTGCGTCGCGGCCTCGACTCGCTGCAGGCCGGCCTGGCCGGCGGCGGCGGCCTGGGCATGATCGGTCTGCTGGCGGTGCTGCTCGGCCTGGCGGCGATCGTCGGCGCGGGCTACGGGCTCTTGCGCCTGTTCGTGCAGGACCAGACCAGCCGCTCGCGCGTGGCCGAGCAGCAGCGCCAGGAGGCCGAGCGCCAGGAGCAGGAGGCCAAGCGCGTCAACGACGCCAACCAGGCGGCCATCCTGCGGCTGATGAACGAGCTGCAGACGGTGGCCGAAGGCGACCTGACGCAGACCGCCACCGTCACCGAGGACATCACCGGCGCCATCGCCGATTCGGTGAACTACACCGTCGAGGAGCTGCGTTCGCTGGTGTCGCAGGTGCAGATGACGGCGGCGCGCGTGACCGACACGACGCTGCAGGTCGAGCAGACGTCCACCGAGCTGCTCGCGGCCTCCACCGAGCAGCTGCGCGAGATCCGCGACACCGGCGAGTCGGTGCTGCAGATGGCCGGCCGCATCAACGACGTCTCGGCGCAGGCGCAGCAGAGCGCCCAGGTGGCCCGGCAATCGCTGCGCGCCTCCGAGTCGGGCCTGCAGGCGGTGCAGAACTCGATCGGTGGCATGAACTCGATCCGCGAGCAGATCCAGGAAACCTCCAAGCGCATCAAGCGCCTGGGCGAGAGCTCGCAGGAGATCGGCGAGATCACCGAGCTGATCTCGGACATCACGGAACAGACGAACGTGCTGGCCCTGAACGCCGCCATCCAGGCCGCGAGTGCCGGTGAGGCCGGACGCGGCTTCTCCGTCGTGGCCGAGGAAGTGCAGCGCCTGGCCGAACGCTCGGGCGACGCGACGCGGCAGATCGCCGCCATCGTGCGCACCATTCAGACCGACACGCAGGACGCCGTGGCCGCCATGGAGCGCAGCACGCAGGGCGTGGTCGAGGGGGCACGGCTGTCCGACGCCGCCGGCGCTGCGCTGGCCGACATCGACCGCGTGACACGCGAGCTCGCCGACCTCATCGAGCGCATCTCCGCGAGCGCCTCGCGCGAAGCCGAATCGGCCAACGAGGTGGCGGCCAACATCCAGCACATCTTCGCCGTGACCGAGCAGACCTCCGAGGGCACGCGCTCGACGGCGCAGATGGTGCGCGAGCTGTCGCGCACGGCCGACGAGCTCAAGGCCTCGGTGGCGCGGTTCAAGGTGGCGTGAGTGGTCCCCCCCCGAAGCGACCTGCGGTCGCCTCCCCCCCGGGGGGGCGCCGCCGACGGACCGGCAGAGCCGGATCCGTGGCGGCCACCGGCCTGGCCGCTGTGCGGCGCTGAGGCGACGCGGGAGCGCGCACCGTGAACGCCGCTGTCGTGAACCCGGTGCCCGGCAAGGGCGACGACCTCAGCGCCCTGGCGTGGGTGCACGACGAGCTGCGCCGCTCGCTCGAGACGGCGCACAAGGCGCTGCGCCGATACCTGAGGGAAGCCGAGGCCGCCGGCGGCTCCGACGTCGACACGGTCGATCCATCGGTGCTGCGCGGCGCCCGCGTGCAGATCCACCAGAGTGCCGGCGCGCTCGAGCTCGTCGGCCTGTCGGAAGTGGCCGACGTGCTGCGTGCCGGCGAGAACCTCGTCAACCGCCTCGCGCAGCGGCCGCAGATGATCGACCTGGCCGCCGTCGAGACGGTGGAGCGCCTGTCGTTCGCGGTGCTCGACTTCGTGGCGCGCCAGCTCGCCGGCAAGCCGGTGTCGCCGGTGATGCTGTTCCCGCAGTACCGCGCGGCGCAGCAGCTGGCCGGTGCCGACCGCGTGCACCCGGCCGACCTCTGGCGCATGGACTTCCAGTGGCGCGAGCTGCCCGACGACGAGCGGGCCACGCCGCTGGCCGCCGACGACCAGGCGCGCAGCACGATGGAGGGGCTGACGCTCGGGTTGATGCGGCAGGCGGGCGCCGACACGCTGGCACGCACGAGCGACCTGTGCGCGGGCCTCGGCGCCGGCGCGATGGGCCCGGCGCGCACGCTGTGGCAGCTGGCCGGCGCCGTGTTCGAGGCACAGGCCGCCGGCGTGCTGGCCGCCGACGTCTACACCAAGCGTCTCGCGTCACGTCTGCTGACGCAGCTGCGCATGGCCGTGCGCGGGCAGGAGGAGGTGAGCGCCCGCCTGGCCGAGGACCTGCTCTTCTTCTGCGCGCACGCCAAGCCGAGCTCGGCGGCGCTGACCCCGCGCCTCGATGCCGTGCGGCGGACCTGGCGCCTGCAGCCCGGCGCCGAGGTGGACTACGAGACGCCGCGGCTGGGCCGCTTCGATCCGGCGCTGGTGGCGCTGGCGAAGAAGCGGGTCGCCGCCGCGAAGGACAACTGGGCCGCCGTGGCCGGCGGCGACATGCACCGTGCCGCCGCGCTGACCGAGCAGTTCACGCTCGTCGGCGACTCGCTGACACGGCTGATGCCCGCCGGCGAACTGCTCGCTGCGTCGCTGCAGGCGGCGGTGGCCCCGGCGGCCAACACGCTGCAGGCCCCTTCGGCGCCGCTGGCGATGGAAGTGGCCACGGCCATCCTCTACCTCGACGCGACGATCGAGGACGGCGAGCTCGACCACCCCGAGCTGGCCGCGCGCATGCGCCGGCTGGCCAAGCGCATCGACGACGTGCGCATCGGCGTCGAGCCGCTGCCGCTCGAGCCATGGATGGAGGAGCTGTACCGCCGCGTCAGCGACCGCCAGACGATGGGCAGCGTCGTGCAGGAGCTGCGCGCCTCGTTGTCCGAGGTGGAGAAGCAGCTCGACCAGTACTTCCGCCAACCCGGCGAGCGGCAGGTGCTCATCCCGGTGCCGGCGCAGCTGTCGGCGATGCGCGGCGTGCTGTCGGTGCTCGGGCTGGACCAGGCCTCGGCCGCGGTGCTGCACATGCGCGACGACATCGACGAGCTGGCCAACACCGAGGTCGACCCGCAGCGTGCGCGCGAAACCGGCACGTTCGACCGTGTCGCCGACAACCTCGGCACGCTGGGCTTCCTGATCGACATGCTGAGCGTGCAGCCGGCGCTCGCCAAGTCGCTGTTCCGCTTCGACCCGGTCACCGGCAACCTCTCGGCGGTGATGGGCCAGGCCGAGCGCCCCTCCGGGTTCCTCGACCTGCCCGAGGACGACGAGCCCGACACCGAGGCCGGCGGCCTCACGCTCGCCGGCGAGCTGCCCGCCGGCGAGGTGCCGCTGACGCTGGACGACTACGCGCGGCAGGTCGGCTCGGCGGCGCTCGACCCCGACACCGGCGTGCCGCAGCTGACGCGGCAGCTCGAGCGGCTGGCGCAGCGTGCGCTCACCGCCGAGCAGCCCGGCTTGGCGCGCATCGCCGGCGACGCGCTCGACCGGCTGAAGCGCGTCACCGACGAGCAGCAGCGCCGCGCGGTGCGCACCGACCTGGCGCGCAACCTGGCCGGCCTCGGCCCGCCGCCGCCGAACCGGCGCCGCCGCCGGCGCCGGTGCCGCCGCCGCGTGCCCCGGCCGTCGCCGGTGGCACGGGCCTGGAAGACGACGCCGAGATGCGCGAAGTCTTCATCGAGGAGGCGCGCGAGGTGCTGGCCGATGCGAACGCCGCGCTCGAACATCTGGCCGAGACGCCGGAGAGCACGACGGAGCTGACCTCGGTGCGGCGGGCCTTCCACACCCTGAAGGGCAGCTCGCGCATGGTCGGCCTCAGCGCGTTCGGCGAGGCCGCCTGGGGCTGCGAGCAGCTGTACAACGCCCGCCTCGCGCAGGCGCCGCGCATGGACGCGCCGCTGCGCGAGTTCACCGACGAGGCCCTGCAGTACCTCGCCGACTGGGTGGAGGCCATCGCCGCGGGACGCGACGACGGTCACCGCGCCGAGGACGTGGTGCGCGCCGCCGACACGCTGCGGCAGGAGGGCCGCCGCGTGGCCATCGGCGTGCCCGGGCCGAAGCAGCCGCCGACCATCGCGCTGCCGCGGGCCGCGCTGCCCGACGCCGGCGCGACGGGCGAGGTGCCGACGATCGTCCTGCCGCGCCCCGCCGCGGAGCCGTCGGCCCCGGTCTCGGCACCCGTGCCGTTGCAGGCGAGCGGGCCCTCGACGATCGCCTTGCCGGGCCGCGGCACGCCGCCGCCGTCGCCCACCGACCTGCCGCGCACCGTGGCGTTGCCCGGCCGCGAGCGGCGCGAGGTCGCGCCCGACTCCGGCTTCGGATTCACGCTCGACCTCGGCGCGCCCGCGCCACCCGGTCCGCCGGCCGTCGTGCAGCGCCTGCAGGAGCAGGTGCCGCAGCTGCCGAGCGCCGCCGACCTGGATCTGGGTGCCCAGGCGCCACAGCCGCTGGCGGGCAGCCTGGACTTCCCGCTGCCGACGCTGGACCTGGCCGATGCCACCGAGGTGCCCCCCGCTCCCGGCGAAACGACCGGCCGGCCGGCCGGGCTGGCCGGCCCGACGCTGGCAGAGGCGCCGCTGGACTTCGACCTGCCGCTGCCCGAAACGGCCGAGGCACCGCTGGCCGCCGAGGAGGTTCCCCGCACCGAGCCGACGCCGGTGCCCGAGGTGGCCTCGTTCGATCTCGACCTGGCCGGCCTCGACGAACCCGCGGCCGCCGCCGGCGGCACGGCGCCGGACATCGATCTCGGCCCGACGACGCACCCCGGCGCCCTCGACCTGCCCGCCGGCGACGCACAGTCGCTGGACATCGACGCCGAGGAGCTGGAGCGCGTCTTCGCCACGCAGCCGCAGCCGCCCGTCGCGCCCGAGGCCGCACCCGAGGAGCCGGTCAAGGTCATCGGCACGCTGCGCATCTCGATCCCGCTGTTCAACATCTTCCTCAACGAGGCCGACGAGCTTTCGCGGCGCCTCGTCACCGAGCTCGGCGAGTGGGGCGTCGAGCCTTCGCGGCACCCCGTGCCGGAGACGGCGGTCGCGCTGGCGCACTCGCTGGCGGGCACGTCGGCCACGGTGGGCTACGCGGACCTGTCGGCCCTGGCCCGCGCGCTGGAGCACGCCCTCGCGCGGTCGGCGGCGGCCGGACGCGGCCGGCGCGGCGAGCCGGCGCTGTTCAGCGACGCCGCCGACGAGATCCGCCGCCTGCTGCACCAGTTCGCCGCCGGCTTCCTGCCGCCGGCGTCGCCGCAGCTGATGGAGCGGCTCGCCGAGCACGAGCACCTGCCCGAGCTCTCGCCCACCGGCGCGGTGCCCGGTGTGGCGGTGGAGATCTCCGACTTCCTGCCGCTGATGGCCGAGCCCGAGGCGGGTGTCGCGCCGCGCAGCGAAGCTTTCGACGACGACGAGGACCTCGACGCCACCGACGCCGTCGACCCCGAGCTGTTCCCGGTGTTCGACGAGGAGGCGGCCGAACTGCTGCCGCAGTTGCAGAACCGCCTGCTCGAGTGGCACGACCACCCCGGCGACCGCGACGCGCCGGCGGCCTGCATGCGCACGCTGCACACGCTGAAGGGCGGTGCCCGCCTGGCCGGTGCGATGCGGCTCGGCGAGCTCGCCCATCGGCTGGAGACGGCGATCGAGCGGCTGGCTGCCCGTGGTCCGGTGCACGCTGCCGACATCGAACCGCTGCTGCTGCGGTCCGACCGCATGGCCACGCTGCTCGAGGCGCTGCGCAGCGGGGGCGGCGAGCCGGCCGCGGCCCCGCCTCCTGCCGCCGTGCCCTCGCCGATGCCAGCGACGCGGCCGACCGCGGTGCCGCCTG
>JAHCKS010000055.1 GCA_026125665.1 Rubrivivax sp. | reverse complement strand
CGGCGGCGTGGCGCCGCGCACGGGGCGCGTGCAGCTCGAGATCGCGGCACTGGTCGAGAACGGCAACACGGTGCCGGTGACGGTGAACGTGCCGAGCCCGATGACGGAGGCCGAACACGTGCGCCGCATCGCCCTGTTCACCGAGCGCAACCCCGACCCGGGCGTCGCCATTTTCCACTTCTCGCCGAGGAGCGGCCGCGCGCGCGTGGCCACGCGCATGCGCCTGGCCACGTCGCAGCAGGTGGTGGCGGTGGCGCAGCTGAGCGACGGCAGCCACTGGCAGGCGGCGGTGGACGTCGTCGTCACGCTCGCCGCGTGCGTCGAAGGTTGAGCGCCGACGAGGAAGCGCGAGGATGGCCGACGCCGCGACCCCCTCCGCCGGCCCCGCCGCCCCCGCGCGCCCCGCCGTGCGTGCGCTGGTGACGCTGCCGCCCGTCGTCCGCCCGGGCGAGCCGTTCGAGGTGCGCACGCTCGTCGCGCACCCGATGGAGACCGGCCACCGCGCCGACGCGCAGGGCGTGCGCGTGCCACGCGACATCGTGCGGCGCATCGAGGGCCGGCTCGACGGCGAGCTGGTGTTCGCTGCCGACCTGCACGCGGCGATCGCCGCCAACCCGTACATCGCCTTCCCGCTCGTCGTGCAGGCCGAAGGCACGCTCGTCGTCGCCTGGGCGGGCGACCGCGGCTTCGCGCACAGCGTGAGCGTGGCGATCAAGCCCCGGTGACGCGCGCACGCGCCGCCGCCGCAGGACCGGCCGGTGCAGCCACAGCCTCGGCGCGGCCGGCGGGCTTCGCCGTGCTCGCCCTGCCCGCCACGCTGGCCACGCTGTTCGCGCTGGTCGCGCTGGTCACCGGCTGCTCCGCACCCGAACCGGGAGCGCGGCGCGCCGTGTCCGCGCCCGCGGTGCAGGCGCCGGCCGCCGCGACCCCGACTTTCCCGGCCCCCTCGCCAGCGTCGGCATCCGCTGCCGCGAAGCCGGCGGCGCGACGCTCGGGCTTCGACGACATGAGCCCGCCCACGCAGGCGATGCAGCGCGACGACGCGGCCAACCCGGCCTGGTTGTGGGTGGAGGACGGCCGGCAGCGCTTCGACGCGCAGTGCGCGCGCTGCCACGACGTGCGCGCGATGGCCGGCGTCGCCGCACGCCACCCCGCCTGGGACGCGCAGGCCGCCCGGCCGCTCACCCTCGGCCAGCGCATCGCCGCCTGCCACCGGCGCCACGGGCAGCCGGGCAGCGCGGACCTGGCGCCCGACGACGAGACGCGCATCGCGCTCGAGACCTTCGTCGCGCTGCAGTCGCGCGGCCGGCCGATCGCGCCGCCGCAGGACCCGCGCCTGGCGCCGTGGCGCGAACGCGGACGCCGGCTGTTCGAGCAGCGTGTGGGGCAGCTCGACCTCGCCTGCGCGGACTGCCACGAGCGACACGCCGGCCGGCGGCTCGCCGGCAGCGTGATCCCGCAGGGCCATCCCACCGGCTACCCGATCTACCGCCTGGAGTGGCAGGGCATGGGCTCGCTGCAGCGGCGGCTGCGCGGCTGCCTCGTCGGCGTGCGCGCCGAGCCGTTCGGCAGCGACAGCGACGAGGCCACGGCGCTCGAGCTGTTCCTGATGTCGCGGGCCGCGGGGCTGCCGATGGAGACGCCGGCCGTGCGGCCCTGAACACGGCGCGCGGCGTGGCCGCGCCGGCGGGCGCCGCTCAGGTCTTGACCAGCGACGAGACGACCGCGCCGATCGCCTGCCTGAGCTTGTCGCGTGCGAGCTCCTTGCACTGCTCGGCCGTCGCACTTGGCCTGGCGTCGAAGGTCGTGGCAGCCTTCTCCGGCCGCCAGAGCACGGCGCGCACCGTGCCCGTGCGCGGCAGCAGCACGACGCGCGCCGTGACGACGCAGATGCCCTCGCGCGTGAGCCCGCCTTCCACCTGGCTCAGGAAGGTCCACTTCCCCTCGGGGTAGACGGCCCACACCTTGGCCGGGATGCCTTCCTTCAGCATGGCGCGCGCCGTGTCGCCGTCGATCAGCGCGTCGGCCGAGAGGTCGAGCAGCAGCGACTTCGGCTCGCGAACCGGCTGGGCCGAGGTGACTGCGACGCCGGACAAGGCGGCGAGGGTGGCGGCGATGGCGGCGGCGGCGCGCAGGTGCTTCATGGCGTGGCGACGGGTGGCGTCGAGGCGTCGAGGAGACAGAGGAGGCGCGCGGTGTACCGGCCACGCACGCGGCGGCGGCCCCCGGCGGATCGCGCCGCAAGGCCGCGGCAGTGTAATCAGGCCCCTCCGGGCGGCCCCAGGCCCAGGAGGCGGCCGGCACCGGCCAGCCAGCCGAGCGGGTGCCGGGTCAGCGGCACCGTCACGAGCGTGGCCAGGGCCGCGAGCGCCAGCACGAAGCAGGCGGCGCGCCACGCCGGCGTGGGCGCCCGTTTCAGCGCCAGCGAGCCGAGCACCACGTACAGCGCCAGCCACGCGAACTTGGCGCCGAGCCAGGCGTCGCGCAGCGGGTGCAGTTGCAGCATCGCCCACAGGGCCACCCCGGCCGCAAGAAGGAGCGTGTCGATGGCCACGCTCGTTCGGCGCGTCCAGCGCGCCATCGGCCAGGCAGCGCGCGCCAGCACGCCGGCGCCGCGCGCCACGAACAGCGCCGCGCTCGCCGCGACGAGCCCGATGTGCGCCTGCTTCACCGGCAGGTACCAGTCCACCCACGCCACGGCCGCGATGATGCCTCGGCGCTGGCGAGCGGCGCCCGCAGTGTGGTCAACCGGGATCGGCTCGGGCATCGAAGCACGCCGAGGCGCCGCGCCGCGGGTACGATCTTGCCCGCCCGCGAAGCGCTCCGAGCCCGCCGCGAGCCGGCGAGGCTCTTCTTCGCGGCACGCCGCTTGCTCGCAGCCGCCCCGATGCCCCCCGACGCCGGCCATGCGCACGACCGCCGCCCCGACCGACAGCCGCAACACGGCCCGCGCCGAAGCCCCGGCCGACGCGCGCATGCTCGTGCGGCTCGACCGCGTCAGCAAGCGCTTCCCGAACGGCACGCTGGCGCTGCAGGACATGTCGCTCGAGATCGGCGAGCACGACTTCATCACCTTCCTGGGGCCCTCGGGCTGCGGCAAGAGCACGGCGCTGCGCCTGCTGGCCGGGCTGTCGCCGGCCACGTCGGGCAAGCTCACCTGGGCGGCACACCGCACGCTCGGCGCCTCGCGCACCGACCGCGAGCTCGGCTTCGTCTTCCAGGAGCCGACGTTGATGCCGTGGAGCACGGTGTTCGAGAACGTCTTCCTGCCGCTGCGCCTGTCGGGCGTGACGCGCGCACAGGCCGACGACACGGTGCGCGACGCGCTGGCGATGGTCGGCCTGACGAAGTTCACCCACGTCTACCCGCGCGAGCTCTCCGGCGGCATGAAGATGCGGGTGTCGATCGCGCGGGCGCTGGTCACGCACCCGCGCCTGCTGCTGATGGACGAGCCCTTCGCGGCGCTGGACGAGATGACGCGCAGCAAGCTCAACAACGACCTGCTCGCCATCTGGAAGGAGCACCGCTTCACCGTCATCTTCGTCACGCACAGCGTCTACGAGAGCGTCTATCTCTCCAACCGCATCGTCGTCATGGCGCCGCGGCCCGGGCGCGTCGTGCGCGAGCTGCGCATCGACGAGCCTTACCCGCGCACGGCCGGCGACTTCCACGTCAGCACGCGCTACAACGACTACGTCAAGACGGTGCAGCGCGTGCTGCACGCGACGATGGCCGGCGTCGGCGTCGACCACTGAGGGGCTCGGCGCGCACATGGAGACCTCCAGCCCCGCCCGGCCGGCACCGGCGTCTCCCGCCTCGGTGCCCGGCACGCTGCCCGGCTTCGCGCCGCACGTCGCGGGCACCGCCGCACCGCCGGCGCGCAGGCGGCGCAGCAGCGAGCAGCGCGCCGCCGACCGCGCCGATCTCGCGCGGCGCGGCGAGAACACGGCGCGCGTGCTGCTGCCGCTGGCCATCGTCGCCGCGCTGCTCGGGCTGTGGGAGCTCGTCGTGCAGCTGAACGACGTGCCGCACTACATCCTGCCGGCGCCTTCGCTCGTCCTGCAGACGCTGGTGAAGAACTGGGGCAACCTCGCGCCGGCGCTGTGGTTCACGGTGAAGCTCACGGCCATGGCGCTCGCCGCGGCGGTGGTGGGCGGCGTGCTGCTGGCGATGGCCTTCGCGATGTCGAAGTGGGTCGAGATCGCGCTGTTCCCGATCGCCGTGGTGCTGCAGGTCACGCCCATCGTCGCCATCGCGCCGCTCATCCTCATCTACGTCGACAGCACGATGGCGGCGCTGCTCATCTGCGCCTGGATCGTCGCCTTCTTCCCGATCCTGTCCAACACCGTCATCGGCCTGAAGAGCGCCGACGCCAACCTGCGCGACCTGTACACGATGTACGGCGCGACGCGCTGGCAGCGTTTCCGGCTGCTGCTGGTGCCGAGCGCCCTGCCCTACTTCCTGGGCGGGCTGAAGATCGCCGGCGGCCTGGCGCTCATCGGTGCCGTGGTGGCCGAGTTCACCGCCGGCTCGGCCGGGCGCAACACCGGGCTCGCCTCGCGCATCCTCGAGTCGATGTTCCGCACCGAGATCCCGATGATGTTCGCGGCGCTGCTGCTCGTCTCGCTGCTGGGCGTCGTCATCTTCGTCGCCTTCGCCGCGCTGGCGAAGCTGCTGCTCGGCCACTGGCACGAGAGCGAGATGCAGCGCGAGCGATGAGCTGCGGGCCCTTCCACCCCTCGCGCTGGCCCGAGCGGCTGCCGGCACGCTACTGGCTCGCGCAGGCGCAGGTGCCGACACCGCTGCGCGAAGGGCCGGCCGGACCGGGCCCGGTGGCACTGCTCGTCGAGGAGGGCCACATCGCCGCGGTCGAGGCGACGGTGCCGGCCGGCGCAACGAGTGCGGGCACGCCGGTGCTCGACCTCGACGGCGCCACGGTGCTGCCGGCCTTCACCGACATCCACACGCACCTGGACAAGGGCGACCTGCTCGCGGCCGGCCTCGCGCCCGAGCGCGACCTCTTCGCCGCGGTGGCGCTAGTGCGCGACGACCACGCGCGCTGGACCGAGGCCGAGCTGCGCGCGCGCATCGGCTTTGCGCTGCGCACGGCGCAGGCGCACGGCACGCGGGCGCTGAACACCTACGTCGACTGGCCCGACCCGGCGGCACCCGAAGGGCCGCCAGCCTGGCGCGTGCTGCGCGAGTTGCGGCGGCAGTGGGCCGGGCGCGTGGAGCTGGCGCTGACCTCGCTGCTGTCGATCGACCGGCTGGCCGACGCCGCGGCGGCCGAGACGCTGGCGCGCACGCTCGCGGCGGCGAACGACGGCGGGCGCGGCCTGGCGGCCGCGCTCGGCCTCTTCGTCTACCCCGGCGCGCCGCTGCAGTGGCTGCCGCGCGCCTTCGACCTCGCGGAACGATTCGGCCTCGCGCTCGACTTCCACGTCGACGAGCACCTCGACCCGCCGGTGGCCAACATCGGCGCCGTCGCCAGGCTGGCACGCGAGCGCGGCTACGGCGCGCGCACCGTGTGCGGCCACGCCTGCGTGCTCGGCGCGCTGGACGAGGGCGAGCGTGACCGCCTGCTCGACGACATCGCTGCCAGCGGCCTGACGCTCGTCAGCCTGCCCTACACGAACCTCTACCTGCAGGACAGCGGCAGTTCGACGACGCATGCGGACCGGCGCCGCACGCCGCGGCGGCGCGGCCTGCTGCCGGTGCACGAGGCGCGCGCACGCGGCATCGCGCTGGCGTTCGGCAGCGACAACCACCGCGACCCCTTCCATCCGGCCGGCGACCTCGACCCGCTGCAGGCGCTGGCGCTGGCCGCCACGGCGGCGCAGCTCGACGACGGGCTCGAGCACTGGGCCGACACCATCACGTCGGCGCCGGCGGCCTTCCTGGGCCACGCCGGTCGCCTCGTGGTCGGCGCGCCCGCCGACCTCGTGCTGCACCCCGGGCGCCGCAGCGCCGAGGTGCTGAGCCGCCCGCACGCCGGCCGCCAGGTGCTGCGGGCCGGCCAGCTTCTGGCGCCGCACGAGGCGGGCCTGCCCGACTTCCGCGAGCTCGACCTCGCCGACCTGCGGAGGCCTGCGTGACCGCGGCCGCCTCGGCGAGCACGGTGGCGGCGACGGCGATCCCGCCGCCGCCTTCGCATCGCCCCGCCGACCACGGCCTGAACCCCGCACCCGACTGGACGCGCATCGAAAGCGAGCTGCGCGGCCTGAACGTCATGCACGAGGCGCGCCAGCGCAGGGTGCTGTCCAGGGACTTCCACTGGTACAGCCCGATCCTCGCCGACGAGCTGCGCGACTGCGTCGCCGACCTCGTCGTGCGCGTCGGCACCGAAGACGACGTGGTGCGCGTCGCCGCGGCGGCGGCGCGGCATCGCGTCGCGCTCACCGTGCGCGGCGGCGGCACCGGCAACTACGGCCAGTGCGTGCCGCTGGCCGGCGGCATCGTGCTCGACGCGAGCGGCATGCAGCGCGTGCTCGACATCGCGCCCGGGCGCGTGTGCTGCGAAGGCGGCGCAAAGATGTTCGACATCGAGATGGCGGTGCGCGAGACCGGCCAGGCGCTGCGCATGTGGCCGAGCACGTGGCGCGCCGCCACGATCGCCGGCTTCATCTCGGGCGGCTTCGGCGGCGTGGGCAGCACGCTGAACGGCGTGCTGCGCGACCCCGGGAACCTGCTGCGCGCCCGTGTCGTCACCGTCGAGCGCGAGCCGCGCGTCATCGAGCTCGCCGGCGACGAGATCCAGCAGGTGCACCACGCCTTCGGCACCAACGGCATCCTCACCGAGGTCGAGGTGGCGCTGTCGCCGGCCGTCGAGTGGCAGCACGTCATCGCGCTCTTTGCCGACTACCGGCAGGTGCTCGAGGCCTGCATGGCCGCCAGCACGCCGGCGCTCGAGATCTTCCTGCTCTCGGCCGTGGACCGCCGCTTCGCGCCGTACTACACGACGCTGAAGGAGCGTTTCCCGGGCGACCACCACGCCGTCTTCGCGATGGTGGCACCGGGCTCGATGCCGGAGTTCACGCGCCTCGTGCAGGCGCACGGCGGCCGGCTCAGCATGGCGATGGACGAGGCGGCGGCCGAGGTCGCCGGCCTGCCGCCGGCCTACGAGTGCGCCTACAACCACACGACGCTGCAGGTGCTGAAGGCCGACCGCGGCTGGACGAACCTGCAGGTGGCCTACCCGCAGCCCTTCGACCCGGCGCCGGTGCTGGCACAGATGCAGCGCTTCGGCGACGACGTCTGGCAGCACCAGGAGTTCGCGAAGATGCACGGCAGCTTCGCCACCTTCGCCATCGTGCTGACGCGCTGGAAAGGCCTCGAACACCAGTACGAGCTCATCCGCAGCATCGAGGCCGACGGCTGCACCATCTTCAACCCGCATGTCGTGACGATCGAGGACGGCGGCATGAAGACGATCGACACGGCGCAGATCGAGTTCAAGAAACGCGCCGACCCGCTCGGGCTGATGAACCCGGGAAAGACGCGCGGCTGGTCGCCGGCGATGGCACGCGCGGCCTCGTTCGCGGCCTGACTCGCGGCACGACTCGCGGCACGACTCGCGGCATCAGGCGCGGCGACAGAATCACGAACGTGTCACGAAGGCACGGCCAGAAGGAGCACCGACGATGAACCCCTCGCACGCCCGCACTCGCCGCACGCTGCTCGCCGCAGGCGCGGCGGCCGCCGCGGCCCTCACGACGCTGCCCGCGCACGCGCTCGACAAGGTCGTCTTCGCGACGAACTGGCGCGCGCAGGCGCCGCACGGTGGCTTCTACCAGGCGGTGGCCGACGGCACCTACAAGCGCTACGGCCTCGAGGTCGAGATCCAGCAGGGCGGCCCGCAGGTGAACAACCGCCCGCAGCTGCCGATCGGCAAGATCGACTTCCTGATGACGGGCAACCTGCTGCTCACCTTCGACCAGGTGAAGAACGGCGTGCCGGTCACCGTGGTGGCGGCGATGTTCCAGAAGGACCCGCAGGCCATGCTCGCGCACCCGGGCCAGGGCTACGACAAGTGGGAGGACCTGAAGAAGGCGCCCACGGTGCTGATCAGCAAGGACGGCCAGTTCAGCTTCTGGCAGTGGATGAAGGCCGACCACGGCTTCCGCGACGAGCAGCTCAAGCCCTACACCTTCAACCTCGGCCCCTTCCTCGCCGACAAGAAGGCGGTGCAGCAGGGCTACTCGATCGCCGAGCCGTTCAACGTGAAGAAGCAGGCCGGCTTCGACCCGGTGGTGCACCTGCTCGCCGACCACGGCTTCTCGACCTACAGCACCACCATCGAGACGCGCACGCAGCTCGTGCGCGACAAGCCCGACCTCGTGCGCCGCTTCGTCGAGGCCAGCATCCTCGGCTGGTACAACTACCTCTACGGCGACCGCAAGGCGGCCGACGCGCTGATCAAGAAGGACAACCCCGACATGACCGACGAGTACATCGAGGGGAGCGTGCAGCTGATGAAGCGGCTGGCCATCGTCGACAGCGGCGATGCGCTGAGCAAGGGCATCGGCGCCATCGACCCGGCGCGCATCAAGGACTTCCACGACAAGATGGTGAAGGCGGGCCTGTACAAGCCGGGCGAGGTGGATCTGTCGAAGGTGGCGACGACGCAGTTCGTCAACAAGGGCGTCGGGCTGGACCTGAAGAAGAAGCTGACGGGCGGCAAGTAGCAGGCCGCGTCCTCGAACCGCGCCGTCGCGTGCCATGCGGGTGCTGATGGTCTACTGCCACCCGGTGGAGGGCAGCTTCAACGCCGCGGTGCGCGACCGCGCACTCGCGGCGCTGCGCGCCGGCGGGCACGAGGTGGACCTGGTGGATCTCTACCGCGAGGGCTTCGACCCGGTGTTGAGCACCGCCGAGCGCGAGGCGTATCTCGCCGACACGGCCTGGCTCGTGGCACGCGTGCAGCGGCACGTGGACCTGCTGATGCGCACCGAGGGGCTGGTCTTCGTCTACCCGACCTGGTGGTACGGACCGCCGGCGATGCTGAAGGGCTGGCTCGAGCGCACGTGGCTGCCGGACATCGCGTTCACGGTGCCGAAGAAGAAGGGCGAGCGCGCCGGCGCGGGCCTGAGGCACATCCGCTGGCTGTGCTGCATCACGACGTCGGGCTCGCCGTGGTGGTGGCTGCAGCTGATCCGCGACCCGGGGCGCATGTTGTTCGTGCGTGGCGTGCGGGCCTTGACGGCGAAGTGGTGCAAGGTGACGTGGCTGCAGATGTTCAGCATGAACAACGCGACGGACGAGGATCGGAAGAGGTTCCTCGAGCGGGTGGAGCGGAAGCTGGTGGCGGTGCGATGAGGCTCGGAGAGGTTGTGGCGAGCAAGGCCGCGGGCGGGAGAGCGGCGGGGCGCATATGCGGCAGTTCCGAGCGCCAGCGAGGAACCGCCGCATATGCCGCGCCACGCCGGGCCCGCGCAGCCCTTTGCCGCCACTGCCTGCGAAGCCATTCAAGGCGAGCCGACTGATCCTGGAGCGCACGAGTCATGTCCACAGGCCAACCCCTAGCCCGCTACGCCGCGATGAAGCGCATCGGCGACATGGTCTACATGTCCGGCGTCATCGCCGTCGATCCCGCTACCCGCACCGTCGTGCAGAGCTTCGACCAGCTCAGCCCCGACGTCCGCCAGCAGCTCGGCGAAACCGGCGAGATGAGCGTCGACATCTTCCAGGCCCCGGTGCTCGTGCAGAGCTGGTTCGTGCTCAACCGCATCCGCGAGCTCGCCGGGCAGGCCGGCGGCGGCATGGGCGACGTGTTCAAGCTCGTCCAGTACTTCACCGACCTGCGCGACTACCCGCTCTACAACCGCGTGCGGCGGCTCTTCTACCCCGGTGAGCCGCCGGTGAGCACGGTGGTCGAGGTGAGCGGCATGCTGCCCAGCCGCGAGGTGCGCATCGAGGTCGAAGCCACCGCGTTCATCCCGCAGCAGCGCGGCTGACTGGCGGCCCGCCGGACGACTCACGGCCCATGCTCGACCGCACCCTCACCGTCCGGGTCGCCCGCAAGCGGCGCCTGACGGACGACGTCGTGGCGCTCGAGCTCGTGCACCCGCGCGGCGGCACGCTGCCCGGCTACCGCGCCGGCGCGCACATCGACGTGCACCTGCCCGGCGGCTTCACGCGGCAGTACTCGCTGGCCGCCGCCGAACCCCGGGCGCCGGTCGCCGGCGCGGGCTGCACGCACTACCTCATCGCGGCCAAGCGCGAGCAACCCGGCCGCGGTGGCTCGGCCTCGTTGCACGAGCGGGTGCACGAGGGTGACCTGCTGGCCGTCAGCACGCCGCGCAACACCTTCCCGCTGCACGCCGAGGCCGCGCACCACCTGATGCTGGCCGGCGGCATCGGCCTGACGCCGCTGCTGGCGATGGCGCAGCAGCTGCAGCGCGAAGGTGCGCCGTTCACGTTGTGTGTCTTCGCGCGCAGCCGCGCCCACCTCGCGTTCGCCGACGCGCTGGCGGCGCTCGCGCCAAACGTGCGCCTGCACCTGGACGAGCCGGCCGCCGGCGAACCGGCACAGCATCTCGACATCGCCGCGCTGCTGCGCCACCCCGCGCCCGGCACGCACCTGTACCTCTGCGGCCCGGCCGGCTTCATGCAGGCGGTGCGGGCCGCCTCGGCGCACTGGCCCGACGACTGCGTGCACATGGAGTACTTCGCGCCGCCCGATGCGCCGGCGGGCCAGGCGGCGGGCGACGAGCCGTTCACGCTCGTCGTCGCCGGCCGCGGCATCGAGGTCGCGGTGGCGGCCGACCAGAGCGCCGTGGAGGCGCTGCACGAGCTCGGCATCGACGTGCCCACCTCGTGCTCGCAGGGCATGTGCGGCACCTGCGTCGTGCCGCTCGTCGCTGACGCGACCTCCGGCGCCGCCGGCGAACCCGACCACCGCGACCATTGCCTCAGCGCCACGGAGCGGCGCCACAAGGTGGCGCTGTGCTGCTCGCGCGCCCGGGCCGGCGGGCGCCTCGTCGTCGAGCTCGCCGCCTGAGGCGCGAGGGCGTACCAACCGCGCCCGCCGGGCACCCCCAGGAGAGCGACGCTCCCCAGCCCGACGGAGCGCGAGCGCCGGCTGCTTCGGTGGCTTCGTCGCATGGCGGGGCATCATCGGTGCCCCCGATTCACTGCTCGCGAGGACGCGCCATGTGGAAGAAGAAGACGGTCAACCAGCGCTTCAGCGACACCTACGCGTTCATCCGGCAGCAGCTGGCCAGCGCGCCGGAGCTCGACGCAGCCCTGGCGCTGCTCGACCTGCGGGTCGAAGCGCTGGACGACGCCGGCCAGATGGTGCCGCTGCTGGAGCTCATGTCGCTGGGCCACCGCTGGGAGATCACGCACTCGCCGGTGGAGACGCGGCGGCGCCACTATGTGCGCGCCGTGCTGCTCGGCCGTGCCGCACTGGGCGACCCCGACCAGGGCGGCCGCCTGCTCAGCGTGGCCGAGGTGAAGGCCGGCAAGGGCGCCACGGAGAAGCTCACCGAGCAGCAGCTGCACGCACTGCTCGTGCGCATGGTCAAGCAAGGCATCGAGACGGCCGGCACGCGCACCTTCGTCGGCTTCGATACGTCGCTCGAGAAGGAGAACGCGATCTGGGCGCTCGACCGCATCGCCGAGGCCGTGACGAAGGTGCAGTGGACGCTCGGCATGCTCACCCGCAGCACCGACGATCAGGAGCGCTTCCGCAAGTGGTTCGGCGCCGGCGACGCGAAGGCGATCCGCGCCAACTTCGCGAAGATCTACAGCGGCATCCAGGCCGGCGTCATCCTGATCAAGGACGACGACGCCAGCAAGGACAAGGTGTTCGGCTACGTGTACCCCGACGGCCCGAACGACCCGCCGCGCATCTACCTGTGCGGTGCGTTCTGGCGCGCCGGCAGGCTGTCGTGGCGCGGCCGCAGCATGCTGCGCAAGGACGGGCGCGACGGCCACGACAACCCTCTGGGCGTGCTGCTGCACGAGCTGTCGCACATCTTCGTGCACACGCAGGATCACCGGTACGGCCAGGGCCCCTGCGAGAAGCTCGCCGAACGGCACCCCGAGCTCGCCGGCATGAACGCCGACAACTACGAGTACTACGCCGAGGCGGTGATGGGCGCGCAGTAGCGCTGCGCGCGGCGGCAGGGTCGGTGGGCGCCGCGTCGCGCCCACCGGCTGCGCCCTCGTGGTGCCCTCGTGCGCCCGGTGAGTGACCTCGTAGCGCCCCTTGCGGTGCACCTCGTGGTGCAATCGCCGGCAGTCACACCCTGAAACGCCCGTGATGCCCCCGGGCCGCGCCACGGCGCCCACACTCGCGGGCGCGGCGCGGCGGGTGCCGCGTCCCGGCGCCGCCCGCGGAGAACAACGATGAGTCCGACGCCTCCCAAGGACACTGCCGGCGCCGTTGCCGAAGCCTTCTGGCGCGTCATGCCCGCCGACGCCGACGCCGCCGAGACGGCCGAGTGGCTGCAGGGCTTCGAGACCCTGGTGCGCGAGGAGGGGCGCGAGCGCGGCACCTACATCCTGCGCCGCCTGCTCGACGAGGCGCGCCGCCTGCGCGTGCCGCTGCCGCCGGTGCTGAACACACCGTACGTCAACACCATCGCGCTCGAGGACCAGGCGCAGTACCCCGGCCAGCTCGAGGTCGAGGCGCGCATCGCCGGCATCGTGCGCTGGAACGCGCTGGCGATGGTGGTGCGCGCCAACCGCGAGTCGGCCGAGCTCGGCGGGCACATCGCCACCTACGCCAGCATCGCCGACCTGTTCGAGGTGGGCTTCAACCACTTCTTCCGCGGCAGCCGCCCGCCACACGGGGCCGACCCCGGCGAAGCCGGCGACCTCGTGTTCTTCCAGCCGCACGCCTCGCCCGGCGTCTATGCGCGGGCCTTCCTCGAAGGGCGGCTGACACAGCGCCACCTCGAGCTCTATCGCCAGGAGACGCACGGCAGCGGCCTTTCGAGCTATTGCCACCCGTGGCTGATGCCCGACTTCTGGCAATTCCCCACGGGCTCGATGGGCCTGGGGCCACTCACCGCCATCTACCAGGCGCGCTTCATGCGCTACCTGCGCGACCGCGGGCTCGCGCAGGCCGGTGCGCGCAACGGCCTGGGCACGAACGGCCGCGCACTGCCCGGTGCCGAGCCGCCGGAGCGCCGCGTCTGGGCCTTCGTCGGCGACGGCGAGATGGACGAGCCCGAGTCGCTGGCCGGCCTGAGCCTCGCGGCGCGCGAAGGGCTGGACAACCTCGTCTTCGTCGTCAACTGCAACCTGCAGCGGCTGGACGGCCCCGTGCGCGGCAACGGCAGCATCGTGCAGGAGCTCGAAGGCCTCTTCGCCGGCGCCGGCTGGAACGTCATCAAGCTCCTGTGGGGCAGCGACTGGGACCCGCTGTTCGCGCGCGACCACGACGGCGTCCTCGTGCGCCGCCTGCACGAGACGGTGGACGGCGAGTTCCAGAAGTACGCCGCCACCGACGGCCGCTTCAACCGCGAGCACTTCTTCAACAAGTACCCGGAGCTGCAGGCGCTCGTTGCGCACCTCACCGACGACGACATCGACCGCCTGAAGCGCGGAGGCCACGACGCGGTGAAGATCCACGCCGCCTACCACGCGGCCATCCATCCCGGCGCGGGCCAACGCGGCCGCCCCACGGTGATCCTGGCGCAGACCAAGAAGGGATACGGCATGGGCCACTGGGGCCAGGGCAAGATGGGCTCGCACCAGCAGAAGAAGCTCGACGACGAGGCGCTGCTCGCCTTCCGCGAGCGCTTCGCGCTGCCGATGAGCGAAGCCGACGTGGTGGCGCTGAAGTTCTGCAAGCCCGCCGACGACAGCCCGGAGATGCGCTACCTGCACGCGCGGCGCGAGGCGCTCGGTGGTTACCTGCCGGCCCGGCGCAGCGAGGGCATGGCGCTGCCGGCGCCGGCCGAAGCGGAAACGGCTCGCCTCGTCGAACGACAGGCCGGCCGCGAGCAGAGCACGACGATGGTCTTCGTCGCGCAGCTCACGCAGCTGCTGCGCGACGCGCAGATCGGCCGGCACATCGTGCCCATCGTCGCCGACGAGGCCCGCACCTTCGGCATGCAGAGCCTGTTCCGCGAGTTCGCGATCTACGCCGCGCAGGGCCAGCTGTACGAGCCGGAAGACCGCGACGAGCTGCTGTACTACAAGGAAAGCCAGTCCGGCCAGATCCTCGAGGAGGGCATCAGCGAAGCCGGCGCCCTCAGCAGCTGGATCGCCGCCGCCACCGCCTACAGCGCGCACGGCGTGCCGATGCTGCCCTTCTACATCTTCTATTCGTGCTTCGGCTTCCAGCGCGTGGGCGACCTCATCCACTGCGCCGCCGACAGCCGCGCCCGCGGCTTCCTCGTCGGCGCCACGGCCGGGCGCACCACGCTCAGCGGCGAAGGCCTGCAGCACCAGGACGGCACCAGCCTGCTGGCGGCGAGCACCGTGCCCAACTGCCGCGCCTGGGACCCGGCGTTCGGCTACGAGCTCGTGCACATCGTCGCGCACGGTGTCAGGCGCATGCTGCAAGAGCGCCGCGACGAGTTCCACTACATCACCGTGATGAACGAGAACGTGCCGCAGCCGCCGATGCCGGCCGGCGTGACGGCCGAGATGATCACCAGCGGGCTGTACAAGCTGCCGGCGGCGCCGGACGCAGCCGAGGCGGCACCGCCCCCGCCTGCGCAGCCGGGTGCGGAAGCGGCCGCGGCGCACGCGCCGCCTGGCCCAGCGGCCGCTGCACCGAGAGTGCGGCTGGTGGGCAGCGGCATGATCCTGCACGAGGTGATCGCCGCCGCCGCGCTGCTGCGCGAGCGCTTCGAGGTCGAAGCCGAGGTGTGGAGCGCCACGAGCTTCGTCGAGCTGGCACGCCAGGCGCGCGAGGTGCAGCGCGCCACGCGGCTGAAGCCCGCCGGCGCCGAGGAGCACCTGACGCCGGTCAGCCACGTCGAGGCTTGCCTCGGCGGCACGCTGCCGGTGGTGGCCGCCACCGACTACGTGCGTGCCGCGCCGCAGCTCGTGGCCGAATACGTCGGCGCGCCGTACACCACGCTCGGCACCGACGGCTTCGGCCGCAGCGCGACGCGGCGCGACCTGCGCCGCTTCTTCGAGGTCGACCGCGAGCACATCGCGCTGGCGGCGCTGACGGCGCTCGCGGACATCGGCGCCTGGCCGCGCGAGGCGCTGGCCGAAGCGGTTCAGCGGCTGGGCATCGCGCCGGAGATCACGCCGCCCTGGATGGCGTGAGGACCGGCCGGCGAGCGCATGGTGGCGAGAGAGCGCCGCTGCCGGTGCGGAGACTCGGCGGCGCGCGTGCCCCGCTGCAGAGCCCCGGGCTTGCGGGCCTTTGGCTCGACCGACTCTTGGGCGCTCGCGCCGAACCTGGCGACCACCCTCAGCCAGTTCGTCCTTCAGGTCGTCAAGACCGATCGCCTTGTCGAAGCGGCCTCTTCCTCCTACGGCACGCACATGCCACGCCAGGCCTTCGTCAACGACATGAAACTGCATGTCGAGGCGGCGGAGTCGGTCTACTACCCGGATGTGTTCGTCTGGTGCGGCAGCCCCACGGCCGGTGCCGCCTTGACCGCGAACGACGCCACCTTCATCGCCGAAGTGCTGAGCCCGAGCACGGTCGAGATCGACCGCCGCGAGAAGCTCGCCGCCTACATGCGGCTGCCGAGCCTGCGCGCGTACGCCGTGGTGAGCCAGGAACAGCATCGCGTCGAGCTGCACCTGCGCGGCGACGACGGCCGCTGGGCGCTGGCGGTGCTGACCGAGGCCGATGACCTGCCGTCCACGCCCGGCCTGCCAGGGCCGGGCGTGCGCCTGGCCGAGCTCTACGCCGGCACCGACGTGGCGTTCTGATCCTGTTGCGGCCTCTCGCCCCGCACCGACGCCGCTGCAGATCGCTCACGCGGCGATTGCAGATGTCGTTGCTCGGACATGCTCGGCAAGTGCCTGTCACAGCGCGGCTTTCTGCGCACGGATCGCAGATCCCGAGAGATGCCGTTGCAGATGGTCCGGCCCAGCGAGCCTGCCCGCCAACGCCGCAGATCGGCCTGCACGGCCCGCGTGACAGCATCACCTTGCTACGGCAAAATCCCGTAGTACCGACCCCGCCCGTGAGGACCCCTGCCATGCCCGCCGCCGCCCGCTTCGACCTGCAGATGGATGCCGACGACAAGGCCGTGGTCGCCAAGGCTGCGGCGCTGATGGGCACCACGATGGCGGGCTTCGTGCGTGCCGCAGCCAAGGAGAAGGCGCTGCTGCTGCTGGACCGCGAGGCGCGCATCACGCTCAGCCAGCGCGACTTTGCCGCCTTCGCCCAGGCGCTCGACTCGGCCTTCGCCCCCAACCCGGCGCTGAAGTCCGCGCTCACGCAGGCCCGCCGCCGGGTTCGCCGCGCCTGAACCGGGCCGTGCCCGGGGGCGCGCCGTGCTCGAGGAACACCCGCTCGACCCCGCGCTGCACGACCGCCAGGGCTTCACCTGCGGCGTGCCGGCGCTCGACGAGTACCTTCACCGCTACGCCGAGCAGCACCGCCGGCGCGGCCTGAGCGCCGTCTACGTGCTGGTGGATTCGGCCGAACCGGCGCGCGTCCTCGGCTACTACACGCTCAGCGCCGCCGAGGTGGACGCAGCCCGGCTGCCCGAGGCCGAGCGCAAGCGTCTGCCGCGGTTTCCGGTGCCTTGCTTCCGCATGGGCCGGCTGGCCGCCGCCACCGCTCAGCGCGGCCGAGGCCTCGGCAAGCTGCTGCTCGGTTGCGCCGTGGACCGCTGCCTGAAAGCGCGCGAACAGGTGGCCGCCTATGCGCTCGTCGTCGACGCCAAGGACGACGCGGCGCGCGACTTCTACCTGTACTTCGGCTTTCGCTCGCTGCACGACGCGCGCATGACGCTATACCTGCCGCTGGGGCGTTAGCTGGGCGGGCCCATGCCGGCGCTCAGCGCTCCTCGCTGCCGATGAACTTGTAGATCCCCGCCCCGAGCACGCCGCCGACCACCGGCGCCACCCAGAACGCCCACAGCTGCTCCACCGCCCAGCCGCCGGCGAACAGCGCGACACCGGTGCTGCGCGCCGGGTTCACCGACGTGTTGGTGACCGGGATGCTGATGAGGTGGATGAGCGTCAGCGCCAGGCCGATGGCGATGGGCGCGAAGCCAGCGGGCGCGCGCTTGTCGGTGCTGCCGAGGATGACGATGAGGAAGAACGCCGTCATCACCACCTCGCACACGAGCGCCGCCACCAGCGTGTACTGCCCCGGCGAGTGGGCGCCGTAGCCGTTGCTCGCGAAACCCTTGCCGGCGTCGAACCCCGCCGCGCCCGACGCGATGACGTAGAGCACCGCGCCGGCCGCGATGCCGCCCAGCACCTGCGCTGCGACGTACGGCACGAGCTGCGACGCCGGGAAGCGCCCGCCGGCCCACAGGCCCACCGACACGGCCGGGTTGAAGTGCCCGCCCGAGATGTGGCCCACGGCGTAGGCCATCGTCAGCACCGTCAGCCCGAAGGCGAGCGACACACCGAGCAGGCCGATGCCCACCTGCGGGAACGTGGCCGCGAGCACGGCGCTCCCGCAACCGCCGATGACCAACCAGAACGTGCCGAAGAACTCGGCGGCGTAGGCTTTCATGCGTCACTCCTCCTCGCGGATCTCCCCGCGGGCTGCATGGTAGCCATGCCCCGTCGCACCGCGCCACGACCGGCGGACGCCGCTTCAGTCCGCCTGCTTCCTCAGGAACGCCGGGATCTCGATCTCCTCCATGCCGCTGGCGCCCAGCGCCTCCACCTTCGCCGCCGCCTGGTCGGCGCGCGGGCGGCGCCAGACGCTGGGCGTGTTCAGGTGGTCGTAGGGCTGCGCCGCCGGCGCCTGCGGCGGCTGCGGCGGCATGGCCGGCGCACCCTGCGGCGCCGTCGCAAAACCCACCGCCGCGCCGCCGCCCACGCCCGGCATCGGCTGCGTCAGCACCGGCAGGCCGTCGGTGCCGCTGCGCAGGTGCGCATGCGCCTGCGCGTGCGCCTGCTGCGCGTGGGCATGCGCCTGCGCGTGCGCCGGCTGCCCCTGCGGCTGCTGCGCCGGCTGCTGGTGCACCACCGTCAGCCCGCCCGGCGGGCCGCCTGCAGGGTGATGCGGGTGATGCGGCTGCTGCGCCCGGCGCACGCTGGACAAGCCCGTCGCGATGACGGTCACGCGCAGCTGGTCCCCCAGGCTCTCGTCGTACGCGGTGCCGTAGATGACGTGCGCGTCCTCCGCGGCATAGCGGCGGATCGTGTTCATCACGTTGCGGCTCTCGGCGAGCTTGAAATTGCTCTTGGCCGCCGCGATGAGCACCAGCACGCCGCGCGCGCCGCTCAGGTCGATGCCCTCCAGCAGCGGGCAGGCCACCGCCAGCTCGGCCGCCTTGGCCGCGCGGTCGGGGCCGCCGGCGTGCGCCGTGCCCATCATCGCCTTGCCCGGCTCGCTCATCACCGTCTTCACGTCCTCGAAGTCGACGTTGACGAGCCCCGGGATGTGGATGATGTCGCTGATGCCGCCCACGGCGTTGCGCAGCACGTCGTTGGCGTGCGCGAACGCGTCTTCCTGCGTGACGTCGTCGCCCAGCACCTCCATCAGCTTCTCGTTGAGTGGGACGCATGAGGCGGGCAAGCTGAGCGGCGGCCGTGGGCCGTCCGCTCGAGCGTGTCCGGAGTGCAACCAGGCGGCCGAACCGCCGTTAGAATGCCTAACGTGCGGAGGCGAAATTCGGCTTCATGCCGTGTGAGCCGCCGGCCTCGGCCAGCGGGTCCTATACCTCCCACACCTCATTCCGGCGCCTCCTGGTCCACGATCAGGGGGCGCTTCTTGTTGTAGACCACGCCCTTGCGGCCGCCTTCGATGCGGTCCATGTCGTCGATCTCGACGACCTTGTCCCAGATCAGCTCGACATAGCGGGACTCGTCGCGCTCGTAGTGGCGCTGCAAGGCCCACAGGCAGTAGTCGACTGCCTGGAGACCGGCCCTCTCGGGCGGCGTGCTGGCCACGATCGCCACCTCGGCCGAGCGGCGGATTCCGTACTGGCTCTCGAAGCGGGCCTCGGCCTTCTCGATGGCCGAACGAAAGGCCTGCGTGCGCGACTTGCTGCCACGCTTGGCGAAGCAGATCTCCAGCCGATCGGCCAGCGGGTGGTAGCGCCTGAACAGCTCTTCGACCAGCGTGTCGTAAAGCTCGTCGCCCCGGTATCGGTATCCCGGCTCACGCTCGTTGCGCTGGCGCACATAGTCGAGCAGCGAGGCCTTGTTGCGCACAACCGCGTAGAAGCGCAGGTCGAAGTCCATCAGGACCTTGAACACCTCGCGCCGGACCTCGGCCACGTCGTCCTTGGCGTGGAAGGCGAGCGCGGTCTTGCCGCGTTCGGCCTGCATCGATGGAACACGCTTGAAGTAGGGGTCGGCGAGCAGCTCGGCACGCAACCTTGCCAGGGCTGCCTGCAACGCCACCGGATCGGCGACGTCGAGCTTGCCGAGGATGAAGGTCTTCGAGCAGCCCTCCTGCCCGACCAGGATGCGGCCCTTGGCGTCGAAGAGCGTCGGGTCGCCCGCCTCGTCGACGAAGAAGTGCAGCGTGCTGGGCGGGTCCGGCGTATTGCTCATGCCTCGGTGGCGGTCCGGAACGCCCCCGGCCAGCCTCCATGCGCGTCGATCACGCGGTCGATCTCGGCCATCAGGCGGATTGTTTCAGACGGCGCGACGACGATCTTCTGGTAGTGGGCGATGTCGTCCTCGCTCAGCGCGAGAGTTGCGTCAGGACTGGACTCCAATCGGGATCAGTCGGCGAGGCATGGCGTCGTACGTGCGGCCATTCAGCTGGCGCCCTGTCAGGTCCTTCCGAACACCACCCCACTGCTTGAAGAAGAACAGGACATTGGCTGCACGGCACTGCCGTCGGATGGATTCGACCCAGAGCCGGTCCATGGACCTTGCACGTGGGCCCGACTCGCCGCCCACGATCACCCAGTCCACTCGCGCCAGTGGCAGTTCATCGAGCGGGCCGATCAAGGGCTCGCATGACAAGAAGCGCACCCTCGCTGGGACGGTGGCCAGATCGATCACACGGTGCATGACGCGGGCATCCTCCACGCTGACACCCATCCACACATTGCTCGGCCACGGCAGGAAGGGGGCCATCGCTCGCAAGCGCTCGCTCCGCTTGGTCAGAACCTGATACGTGTGCTGCGGTGTGGCTCGCATCGTCTCGAACACGTCCCGAATGAACCAGTCCGGTACGTCCTCCTGGAAGAGGTCGCTCATTGAGTTCACGAAGATCAGGCGAGGCCTGCGCCACCGGCGTGGTAGCTCGATCAGGTCAGGATGAAGGGTCGGTGCGAACCCGTGCCGATAGCGCTCCGACCCCATCGCATTCAGCCGCTTGGCCATCCGCTCGGCGTAGCAGTGCTTGCACCCTTGGCTAATCTTCACGCAACCCGTCACCGGATTCCAAGTGTGTTCGGTCCATTCGATGCTCGAGTTCGCGGCCATGCGCGTCTCCCCGGTGCCGTCAGCATTCAGAAGTCAGAGAAGGATCCCTGTGGTGAGCTCAGACCGACGGCCTTGGCCCAGAAGCGCGACGCGATCCTGTGTTTGGCAACGAGCACCAGCCAGTAGAGCGGGATGTTCCTCGGACCACGAACGAGCCGAAACCGCGGTTGCTCGTTGAAGCCGAGCGCTCCGAGGCGTCGCACCCAGTAGTCGATGAAGGAGATCCTGGCCGCCTCGTCGCCCTGCTGAAGGTTGACCGACTGGCGCCATCCCGGAGCGAACGTATCCAAGGGTGATGCCTCGGACTGCGAATAGCGAGCCCAGTTCCGCTGAAGCTCCATGGCAGACACGTGGATCATGATGTCCATGCGCTTGAGCTTCGCCAGCGCCTCAATAACCTCGAACGGGAGATCCAACGCAAAGGGATCGAGTAGAGCGAAGTGCAGTGCATACGGATCAAGGACGTCGGCGATCCGCTTCGCAGCGCCATGCGATGGCCCTGCATGTGGGTGTACTGGCGCCCCCCGAGCCTCAAGCCGCTGCGTTGCCGCGGCCAGCAAGCGGGGATCAGCGTCACAAAGGTGGATAGCACTGAACGGGCCACCAGCTTGTGAGGCGGCCCAGGCCACCAAGGGGCTTCCATCGACGAAGTCATCGGTGCCTTTGATGTAAGCACGGCCCGCGCCACAGTACAGATCGGTGAAGGTCGCGCCCGCCTTGCCTGGTCCGCCGAGGTACTTGCGTCTGGTAGATCGTGTGATCTCGATGTAGAGCCGAAGCAGGCTGTGTTTGTCGCGAGCCCACTCGCCAACGGGCGGCGCAGGGAGGCCGTCCGAGGGATCTGTCTTGATCAGGTCATCCGCCGCCATGGTTTCAGGCGCTCACACCTGCCCGCGGTGGCTGGACTACGTGCGCGAACCGCGTTGCCCAGCCCCCACTCCGCTCATCTCAAGCCGCCCCTTCAGTCCGCCTGCTTCCGCAGGAACGCCGGGATCTCGATCTCCTCCATGCCGCTGGCGCCCAGCGCCTCCACCTTCGCCGCCGCCTGGTCGGCGCGCGGGCGGCGCCAGACGCTGGGCGTGTTCAGGTGGTCGTAGGGTTGCGCCGCCGGTGGCTGCGGCGGCTGCGGCGGCATGGCCGGCGCACCCTGCGGCGCCGTCGCAAAACCCACCGCCGCGCCGCCGCCCACGCCCGGCATCGGCTGCGTCAGCACCGGCAGGCCGTCGGTGCCGCTGCGCAGGTGCGCATGCGCCTGCGCGTGCGCCTGCTGCGCGTGGGCATGCGCCTGCGCGTGCGCCGGCTGCCCCTGCGGCTGCTGCGCCGGCTGCTGGTGCACCACCGTCAGCCCGCCCGGCGGGCCGCCTGCAGGGTGATGCGGGTGATGTGGCTGCTGCGCCCGGCGCACGCTGGACAACCCCGTGGCGATGACGGTCACGCGCAGCTGGTCCCCCAGGCTCTCGTCGTACGCGGTGCCGTAGATGACATGCGCGTCCTCCGCGGCATAGCGGCGGATCGTGTTCATCACGTTGCGGCTCTCGGCGAGCTTGAAGTTGCTCTTGGCCGCCGCGATGAGCACCAGCACGCCGCGCGCGCCGCTCAGGTCGATGCCCTCCAGCAGCGGGCAGGCCACGGCCAGCTCGGCCGCCTTGGCCGCGCGGTCGGGGCCGCCGGCGTGCGCCGTGCCCATCATCGCCTTGCCCGGCTCGCTCATCACCGTCTTCACGTCCTCGAAGTCGACGTTCACGAGCCCCGGGATGTGGATGATGTCGCTGATGCCGCCCACGGCGTTGCGCAGCACGTCGTTGGCGTGCGCGAACGCGTCCTCCTGCGTGACGTCGTCGCCCAGCACCTCCATCAGCTTCTCGTTGAGGATGACGATGAGGCTGTCGACGTTGGCCTCGAGCTCGGCCACGCCCTCGGCCGCCTGCTTGGCCCGCTTGCCGCCCTCGAACTCGAAGGGCTTGGTCACCACCCCCACGGTGAGGATGCCCATCTCGCGCGCGACCCGCGCGATGACGGGCGCCGCGCCGGTGCCGGTGCCCCCGCCCATGCCCGCGGTGAGGAAGAGCATGTGCGCGCCGTCGATGGCCAGGCGGATGCGGTCGAGCGCCTCCTCGGCCGCCGCGCGCCCCACCGCCGGCTTGCCGCCGGCGCCCAGGCCGTTGCTGCCCAGCTGCACCAGCGTGTTGGCGCTGCTGCGGTTGAGCGCCTGCGCGTCGGTGTTGGCGCAGATGAACTCCACGCCCTGCACGCCGTGGCTGATCATGTGCTCGACGGCATTGCCGCCGCCGCCACCGACACCGATCACCTTGATCTGCGTGCCTTGGCCGAAGTCGTCGATCATTTCGATGGGCATGTGAGCCTCCTTGCCTTGTTGCAGTTGCCGTTGCCGTTGCCGTTGGAAGTTGCCGTTCCGTCGTCGTCGTTGTCGTCGCTGTCGCCGTCGTTGTTGTCGTCGTCGCTGTCGCGGTCGTCGTCGCCGTCGTCGTTGTTCTAGAAGTTGCCGAGAAACCAGTCCTTGGCGCGCGCCAGCACGGTCTTCACCGAGCCGGCCTGAGCCGCCGCCTTGTGCCCGCGCGCCCGCGCCGCGCGCGCCTCCTCCAGCAGGCCCATCACGGTGGCGCTGCGCGGGTTGGCCACCATGTCGTAGAGCGGCCCGCTGTAGGTGGGCGTGCCGCGGCGCACCGGCTTGAGGAAGATGTCCTCGCCGAGCTCCACCATGCCGGGCATCACCGCGCTGCCGCCGGTGAGCACGATGCCGCTGGACAGCAGCTCTTCGTAGCCGCTGTCGCGGATGACCTGGTGCACGAGCGAGAAGATCTCCTCGATGCGCGGCTCGATGACGCCGGCCAGCGCCTGGCGGCTCAGCATCCTCGGTGCGCGGTCGCCGAGCCCCGGCACCTCGACCTGCTCGCCCGGGTCGGCCAGCAGCTGCTTGGCCACGCCGTGCTCGAGCTTGATCTCCTCGGCGTCCTTGGTCGGCGTGCGCAGCGCCATCGCGATGTCGCTGGTGATCAGGTCGCCGGCGATCGGGATCACCGCCGTGTGCCGCACGCTGCCGTCGGTGTACACCTGCACGTCGGTGGTGCCGGCGCCGATGTCCACCACCGCCACGCCGAGGCTCTTCTCGTCCTCGGTCAGCACGGCAGCGGCGCTGGCGCTCGGGTTCAGCACGAGGCCGGCCACCTCCAGGCCGCAGCGGCGCACGCACTTGACGATGTTCTCGGCCGCGCTGCCGGCGCCGGTGACGATGTGCACGCGCACCTCGAGCCGGCTGCCGCTCATGCCGATCGGCTCCTTCACCTCGTGGCCGTCGATGACGAACTCCTGCGGCTCCACCAGCAGCAGCCGCTGGTCGTTCGGGATGTTGATCGCCTTGGCCGTCTCGACGACGCGCGCCACGTCCACCGGCGAGACCTCGCGGTTGTCGCGCACGATGACCATGCCGGTGCTGTTGATGCCGCGGATGTGGCTGCCGGTGATGCCGGTGAAGACGGCGCCGATCTTGCAGGCGGCCATCATCTCGGCCTCCTTCAGCGCCGCCTGGATGCTCTGCACGGTGGCGTCGATGTTCACCACCACGCCGCGCTTCAGGCCCGAGGTCGGCGCGATGCCCATGCCGGCCAGGCGCAGCTCGCCGCCTTCGCCGCCGCTGCCCGGCAGCACTTCGGCCGCGACCACCATCACCTTGTGGGTGCCGATGTCCAGCCCGAAGACCATGTCCTTGTATTCCTTGGCCATGCGCTGCTGCCCCTGCCTCGTTCCTTCGCTCGTTCCTTCGCCCGGTCCCGCGCCGCCTCAGTTCCTGCCCCGCTCGGCCGCGCTCGCCGGCGCCGCGGTGCCCACGCCGCGCAGCCTGAGCGCGTAGCCGTCGGCATGGCGCAGGTCGGCGTGCAGGTAGGGCTGCCGGTAGCGCGCCGTCAACTGCCCCACGGTGCGCAGGAACCGTTCGGTGCGCTCGGCCACCTCGTCGTCGGTGCCGCGGCCGATCTCGACCACCACGCCCTTGCCGAGCTCGGCGCGCCACGAGCCGCGGCTGGAAAGCGCCAGCCGCTCGATGCGCTGGCCCCGCCCGGCAAAGGAGGGCTGCAACCGCAACCACAGCGCCAGCATCTGGGCCGCGCGCCCCTCGGGGCCAGTGAAGAGCGGCAGCACCTCGTCCTCGACGTCGCCCAGGTTCGCCTCGAACACCTCGCCGAAGCGGTTGACGAGGCGCGTGAGGCCGCTCACGCCGCCCGGCCCGCCTTCGCTGGCTTCCCACAACGCCGCCACCTCGTGCTCCTCGAGCGAGACGACGAGGCGGTCGGGCCAGACCCGGCGCACGATGGCGCGGCGCACCCACGGCACGCTCTCGAAGGCGCGCTGCGCTTCGGCGAGGTCGATGCTGAAGAAGTTGCCGGCCAGCTCGGGCAGTGCATGCGTGCGCAGCGTCGGCAGCTGCCCGCGCGTCAGCGTGCCCTGCACTTCGATGGCGCGCAGCGTGAACGCCGGCGCGCGCGTCAGCCACAGCACGCCGGCGGCCAGCAGGCCGAGCACGCAGCCCGTGACGACGAAGGCCACGGCGGCGTTCATCAGCCGCACGTCGCCCGGCAGACCGACGGCCACCGCCGCCGCGGCAGGCGCTGCCCCCGGACGCGGACGATCGAGGCGCTTCATCGTGCGGCCTCGCTTGCGCCGTGCAGGCCCGGGTGGGCGCTGTCGAGCGTGGCGCTCTCCAGCAGCGCCAGGCACAGCGCCTCGTAGCCGATGCCGGCGGCGCGCGCCGACATCGGCACCAGCGAATGCCCGGTCATGCCCGGGCTCGTGTTCATCTCCAGCAGGAACAGGGCACCGTCGGCCGCACGCTGCATCAGGTCGGCCCGGCCCCAGCCCCGGCACCCGAGCGTGTGGTAGGCGGCCAGCGTGAGCCGCTGCACTTCGGCCTCGTCGGCGGCCGACAGGCCGCTCGGGCAGTGGTAGCCGGTGTCGTCGCTGAAGTACTTGTGCTCGTAGTCGTAGTTGCCCTCGGGCGCGTCGATGCGCACCACGGGCAGCGCACGCGCCGTGTCGCCAGTGCCGAGCACCGGGCAGGTGAGCTCGATGCCTTCGATGAACTCCTCGCACATCACGTCGGCGTCGTAGCGCGCGGCCAGCGCCACCGCGTCGGCCATCTGCGAGTAGCCGAGCACCTTCGTCACGCCGATCGAGCTGCCTTCGCGCGGCGGCTTCACGATGAGCGGCAGGCCGATCTCGTCGGGCACGGCGCGCAGGTCCTCACGGCGCTGGCACGCGGCGTCCAGCCGCACCCAGCGCGGCGTCGGCAGCCCGACGGCCGCCCAGACGCGCTTGGTCATCACCTTGTCCAGCGAGAGCGCACTGGCCAGCACGCCGCTGCCGGTGTAGGGGATGCCGAGCAACTCCAGCGCGCCTTGCACCGTGCCGTCCTCGCCGTGGCGGCCGTGCAGCGCGATGAAGGCGCGGGCGAAGCCGTCACGCTTCAGCTCGCCGAGGTCGCGCTCGGCCGGGTCGAAGGCGTGCGCATCGACGCCTTGCGACTGCAGCGCCGCGAGAACGCCGCGCCCGCTCATCAGCGATACCTCGCGCTCGGCGCTCGTGCCGCCCATCAGCACGGCCACCTTGCCGAGGGCCGCGATGCGGACAGGGGCGGTCAACGGCGTGCTCACCGCAGGAGCTCCTGCACGCGCGCGGGCACCTGGCCGATCGAGCCGGCGCCCATCGTGATCACGACGTCGCCGTCGCGCGCGATGTCGACGATGGCCTGCGGCAGCACCTGCACGTCGGCAACGAAGGTCAAGGCGGCCGCACCCTGCGCCGCAACCACGGCGGCGGCCAGGGCGCGCCCGTCGGCGCCGGCGATCGGCGCCTCACCCGCCGCGTAGACCTCGGTCAGCAGCAGCACGTCGAAACGCGCCAGCACGTCGACGAAGCCGGCGAGGCAGTCGCGCGTGCGCGTGTAGCGGTGCGGCTGGAAGGCGAGCACCAGCCGCTGCCCCGGGAACGCGCCCCGCGCGGCCTGCAGCACGGCGGCCATCTCCACCGGGTGGTGGCCGTAGTCGTCGATCAGCGTGAAGCGGCCGCCGTCGCGGCTCTTCAGCGGGCCGAAGCGCTGGAAGCGGCGGCCGACGCCGGCGAAGCCGGCGAGCGCACGGGCGACGGCTTCATCGGCGACGCCGAGCTCCATCGCCACGCCGAGCGCGGCGAGCGCGTTGCGCACGTTGTGCTCGCCGGCGAGGTTGAGCACGAGCGCCAGGTCCGGCGCGCCGCGGCGCCGGGCGGTGAAGCGCATCTGCCCGCCGGGCACCGCCTGCACGTCGACGGCACGCAGGTCCGCGCCTTCGTCGAGGCCGTAGGTGAACAGCGGCCGCTCGACGGCGGGCACGATGGCGCGCACGCCGGGGTCGTCGGTGCACAGCACGGCGCGGCCGTAGAACGGCAGCCGGTGCAGGAAGTCGACGAAGGCGCCGCGCAGCCGGCCCAGGTCGTGGCCGTAGGTCTCCATGTGGTCGGCGTCGATGTTGGTGACGACAGCGACCACCGGGCTCAGCACGAGGAAGCTGGCGTCGCTCTCGTCGGCCTCGACGACGATGCACTCGCCGCGGCCGAGGCGGGCGTTGGCGCCGGCCGCGTGCAGCTTGCCGCCGATGACGAAGGTGGGGTCCTCGCCGGCCTCGGCGAGCACGCTGGCGACCAGCGACGTCGTCGTCGTCTTGCCGTGCGTGCCGGCGACGGCGATGCCCTGCTTCAGCCGCATCAGCTCGGCCAGCAGCACGGCGCGCGGCACCACCGGCACGCGCGCGGCGCGTGCGGCCATCACCTCGGGGTTGTCCGGCTTCACCGCGGTGGACGTGACAACCGCCTGCGCGCCTTCGATCTGCGGCGCGGCGTGGCCGATGAACACGCGCACGCCCAGCGCGGCGAGGCGGCGCGTCGCCTCGCTCTCGCTGGCGTCGGAGCCGCTGACGCGGTACCCCTGCGCGTGCAGGATCTCGGCGATGGCGCTCATGCCGGCGCCGCCGATGCCGACGAAGTGGATGTGCTTCACCGCGTGCTTCATGCAGCGGCCTCCGGCCCGCGCGCGAGCGGCTTCGCCGGCGACTCGACGATCGCAACGAAGTGCGTATGCCCGACGGCGTGTTTCATGCGCCGGCCGCCTTTCCGGCGCGCATCGCGACGAGGCGCTCGATCTCGTCGGCCACGCGCGCCGCCGCCCGCGGCCTGGCGAGCGCACGGGCCTTCGTCGCCATCTCCAGCAGGCGCGGGCGCTCGAGCGTGCGCAGCAGCTGCGCCAGGCGTTCGGCGGTGAGATCGACCTGCGGCAGGTGGATCGCCGCGCCCTGCGCGGCCAGCCACTCGGCGTTGTCGCGCTGGTGCGCGGTGGTGCTGACGATCAGCGGCACGAGGATCGCCGGCACGCCGGCGGCGGTGAGCTCGCTCACGGTGATGGCGCCGGCCCGGCAGATCATCACGTCGCACGCCGCCAGGCGCGCGGGCATGTCGTCGATGAACGGCAGCACGTCGGCGGCGACGCCGGCGCGCTCGTAGTCCGCGCGCACGGCCTCCAGGTGCATGCCGCCGGTCTGGTGCACGACGCGCGGCCGCTCCCCTGGCGCAAGCAGCGCCAGCGCCGCGGGCAGCGTCTCGTTGAGCACCCGCGCGCCGAGGCTGCCGCCCACCACCAGCAGCGCCAGGGGCCCGCTGCGGCCCGCGTAGCGCTCCGCCGGCGCCGGCAGCGCCTCGATCTCCGCGCGCACCGGGTTGCCGGTCACCAGCCCGCGGCGCGCCTGCCGGGCGGCTTCGCCGTCGAAGCCGAAGGCCACCGCGTCGGCCAGCGGCAGCAGCGACTTGCTGGACAGAAGCAGGGCGGCGTCGGCGTTCACGAGGACGAGCGGCTTGTTCAGCAGCGAAGCCATCAGCCCGCCGGGAAAGCAGACGTAGCCGCCCATGCCGAGCACGGCGTCGGCGCCGCGGCGGCGCAGGATGCGCAGGCTGTCCCACATCGCCTTGAGCAGGCGCATGCCGCCGGTCAGCGTGTGCACGAAGCCCTTGCCGCGCAGGCCGCTGAAGGCGAGGCGGTCCATCGCGACGCCGCCTTCGGCCTGCGGCGGCGGCACGAGGCGGTTCTCCATGCCGTGCGTGGTGCCGAGCCAGCTCACCGTCCAGCCGCGCTGCTGCATCTCGCGCGCGACGGCGAGCCCGGGCATCACGTGCCCGCCGGTGCCCGCGGCCATGACCACGAGGTGCGGCATCACGTCCGCCCTCCCCGCATGAGCGCTCTTGACTCCATGTCAACGCGCAGCACCAGTGCCAGCGCCACCAGATTCATCAGGATCGCGCTGCCGCCGTAGCTCATCAGCGGCAGCGTCAGGCCCTTGGTCGGCAGCACGCCGAGGTTGACGCCCATGTTGATGAAGGCCTGGAAGCCGAACCACACGCCGATGCCCTGCACCATCAGGCCGGCGAACACGCGGTCCAGCGCCACCGCCTGGCGGCCGATGACGAAGATGCGGCGTGTGAGCCAGAAGAAGAGCACGATGACCGTGGCCACGCCGGCGAAGCCGAGCTCCTCGCCGATGACGGCAAGCAGGAAGTCGGTGTGCGCCTCGGGCAGGTAGAACAGCTTCTCGACGCTGTCGCCCAGGCCCTGGCCGAACACCTCGCCGCGGCCGAAGGCGATCAGCGAATGCGTCAGCTGGTAGGCCTTGCCCTGCGCGTAGGCCGGGTCCCACGGCTCGAGGTAGGCGAAGATGCGTTCGCGCTTCTCGGGGCTGAGCGCGATGACGGTGGCAAAGGTCGTGACGAGCACGAGGCAGCCGAGCAGGAACATGCGCCCGTTGACGCCGCCGAGGAACAGGATGCCCATCGAGATGACGGCCAGCACCATGAAGGCGCCCATGTCGGGCTGGCGCAGCAGCAGCGCGCCGGTGAAGCCCAGCGCCACCGCCATCGGCCACACCGCCTTCACGAAGTCTTCCTTCTGCTCCATCTTGCGCACCATGTAGCTGGCGGCGTACATCGCCATCGCCAGCTTGGCCAGCTCGCTGGGCTGGAAGTTCATGAAGCCGAGCGGGATCCAGCGGCGCGCGTTGTTGACGACCTTGCCGATGCCCGGGACGAGCACGAGCACGAGCAGCACGAGCGCGGCCACGAAGACCCACGGCGCGGCCTTCTCCCAGAACTTCACCGGCAGCTGCAGCACGACGAGCGCAGCGACGAAGCCGATGCCCAGCGACAGCAGGTGCCGCATGAGGAAGGACGTGGAGGTGTACCGGGCCGCGAGCTTCGGGTTGTCGGGCCACGCGACGGTGGCCGAATAGACCATCACGATGCCGAGCGCGATGAGCGCCACGATCACCGCCACCATCGGCTGGTCGAACGCGAACAGCCGAACGGGGCGGTCGCCGCCGATGTGCACCTGGTCGCGAACGGGCAGCGCCTTGCTCGCGGTTCCGCCGAAGACGCCGCCGGTTGCCGCGAATGCCGGACGCAGCCGGCGCATCGCTTGCCAGGTGTTGGCGAGGGCACTCGCGAGCAAGGCCAGGAGGCGCTTCATGCAGGCCTCTCTTGCTTCGGCTGCGACGCGGCGAGTGGCGACTTGAGCGGCCTCCAACAGGCCGCGCGGCAAAGGGCTGTGCGGGCCCGGTGCGGCGCGGCATATGCGGCGGTTCCTCGCTGACGCTCGGAACTGCCCTGCGCTGCTCGGTCTTGTGGCCCACGCGCGGAACTCGTTGCACTCGCTTCGCTCGCGCCACTCGGACAGCCGCGCGAGTCAGATGTGGAAGCGGGCGAGTACGCCCGCGGGCCACAAGACACTGCGCTGCTCGGCGCCGCATTTGCCGCGCCGCGCCGGGCCCGCACAGCCCTTTGCGGCACAGTCGGTGGTTCTCGTCGAGAGGAAGGCACTGCCGTTGGCAGGGCGGCAGGCGTTCTCGTCGAGAACAGCTGACGGTGCCGGCAAGGCCGTGGGCGGGAGAGTGGCGGGGCGCACTTGCGGCGCCGAGCAGCGGAGAACTCTTGGCCCGCGGGCGTACTCGCCCGCATCCACTTCTGACTCGCGCGGCTGTTCGAGTGGCACGAGCGCAGCGAGTGCAACGAGTTCCGCGCGTGGGCCAAGAGTTCGAGCAGCGCAGGGCAGTTGCGAGCGCCAGCGAGCGACCGCCGCACATGCGCCCCGCCACTCTCCCGCCCGCGGCCTTGCCCGCCACGGCCTTGCCCGCGCCAATCTGTAGAGACCACCCTGTCGGGCGCGATGAACAGGCCACGGCGCCGCATCACACGCCCCCCCGCTCGTGCACCAGCCCCTGCACCGCACTCACGAACACCTCCGCCCGGTGTGCGTAGTTGCGGAACATGTCCAGGCTCGCGCAGGCCGGCGACAGCAGCACCGCGTCGCCCGGATGGGCCTGCTCGAAGCCCCAGCGCACGGCGGCCTCGAGCGTGTCGTGCCGCTGCAGAAGCACGCCGCCTGCCGCCGCGTCGGCGAGCGCCTCTTCGATGGCCGCAGCGTCCCGGCCGATCGTCGCCACGGCGCGCGCGTGTCGCGCCACCGGCCCGGCGAGCGGCGCGAAGTCCTGCCCCTTGCCGTCGCCGCCGAGGATGACGACGAGCCTGGCCGGTGCCTTGTCGGCGCCGAGCCCCTCGAGCGCGGCGACGGTGGCGCCGACGTTCGTGCCCTTGCTGTCGTCGTAGGCCTCGACGTCGCCGACGGTGGCCACCCACTGCACGCGGTGCGGCTCGCCGGCGTACTCGCGCAGGCCGTGCAGCATCGGCGCCAGCGGGCAGCCGATGGCCGTGGCCAGCGCCAGTGCGGCCAGCGCGTTGGCCGCGTTGTGGCGGCCGCGCACGCGCAGCGCGTCGGCGGGCATCAGGCGCTGCAGGTGCACTTCCGCCGCTTCGCCAGGCTTCGCCTTGTGCGTCTCGTCCGCCGGCAGCGCGCGCACGAGCCAGGCCATGCCGTTCTCGACGACGAGGCCGAAGTCGGCCGGCCGCTCGGGTGCGCCGAGGCCGAAGCGCACCACGGAGCGCGGCACCGCCGCCTTCGCGCGCCCGCGCGGCGCGGCCGGCGCCGGCGCGGCCGGGGCCATCGCTTCGACGAGTGCATCGTCGCGGTTCAGCACCATCACGCCGCGCGGGCCGAACACACGCGCCTTCGCCGCCGCGTACGCCTGCATCGTGCCGTGCCAGTCGAGGTGGTCCTGCGTCACGTTCAGCACGGCGGCGGCGTCGGGCTCGAAGCCGGCGACACCGGTGCCGCCCCCTTCGAGCTGGAAGCTCGAGAGCTCCAGCACCCACACCTCGGGCAGCTTCTCCTCGGCGACGGCCGCGGCGAGCGTGTCCAGCATCGTCGGGCCGATGTTGCCGGCCTGCGCCACGCGGCGCCCTGCGCGCTCGACGAGCAGCGACGTCATCGCCGTCGTCGTCGTCTTGCCGTTCGTGCCCGTCACGGCCACGAGCTGCGGCGCGTAGCCCTGCGCCTCCTTCAGTTCGCCCAGCGCGCGCACGAAGAGGTCGAGCTCGCCGAGCACCGGCACGCCGCGCACACGCGCCTCCTGCGCCAGCGGTGCGATGCGCGGGTCGTGCGGCGCGAGCCCCGGGCTCTTCAGCACGAGCGTGGCCCCTTCGAGTGCGGCCAGCGGCGCCGCCTCGCCGCCGAGGCACTGCACGTCGGGCCACTCGCGGGCCAGCGTCACGGCGTGCGGCGCTTCCTCGCGCGAGTCCCACACCCGCACGGTTGCGCCGGCGCGTGCGCACCAGCGGGCCATCGCCAGGCCGCTCTCGCCGAGGCCGAGCACGAGCACGGTGTCGTTGCGCATCGCCGGCATCGTGTTCACCGCAGCTTCAGGCTGGCCAGGCCGATGAGGCACAGCAGCATCGTGACGATCCAGAACCGCACCACCACCTGGTTCTCGGCCCAGCCCTTCTTCTCGAAGTGGTGGTGCAGCGGCGCCATCAGGAACAGGCGCCGGCCCTCGCCGTACCTGCGGCGCGTGTACTTGAACCACAGCACCTGCACCATCACCGAGAGCATCTCGGCCACGAAGATGCCGCCCATGATGCCCAGCAGGATCTCCTGGCGCGTGATGACGGCGATGGTGCCGAGCGCGCCGCCGAGCGCCAGCGCACCGACGTCGCCCATGAACACCTGCGCCGGGTTGGCGTTGAACCACAGGAAGGCCAGCCCCGCGCCGGCCATCGCGGCGCAGAAGATCAGCAGCTCTCCGGCCCCGGGGATGTACGGGAACAGCAGGTAGCGGCTGAAGTTGACGTTGCCGGTGACGTAGGCGAAGACGCCGAGCGCCGAGCCGACCATCACCACCGGCATGATGGCCAGGCCGTCGAGCCCGTCGGTGAAGTTGACGGCGTTGCTCGCGCCGACAATGACGAACCAGGCCAGCGCGATGAAGCCCCACACGCCGAGCGGGTAGCTGTAGGTCTTCAGGAACGGCACCATCAGGTCGGCGCGCGGCGGCAGGTCGGTCGACAGGCCGCTGCTGACCCAGCGCATGAACAGCTCCCACACGCGCACGTTGGTCGTCTCGGCCACCGTGAAGGCGAGGTAGATCGCGGCGATGAGGCCGATCAGGCTCTGCCAGAAGAACTTCTCGCGCGAGCGCATGCCCTCGGGGTCCTTCTTGACCACCTTGCGGTAGTCGTCGGCCCAGCCGATGGCGCCGAAGCCGAAGGTGACGAGCATCACCACCCAGACGAAGCGGTTGGTCCAGTCGAACCACAGCACGGTGGACACGCCGATGCCGATGAGCACGAGCACGCCGCCCATCGTCGGCGTGCCGCGCTTGCCGAGATGGCTCTGCACGCCGTACTCGCGGATCGGCTGGCCGATCTTCATCTCCACGAGGCGGCGGATGACCGCCGGCCCGAGCGCCAGGCCGAACAGCATCGCCGTCATCGCCGCCAGCACGGCGCGGAACGTCAGGTACTGGAACACGCGCAGGAAACCGAGCTCCTCGGGGTACAGCGACAGCAGCAGTTGCGACAGGCTGAGCAGCATCGCCCTCAAGCTCCCCAGGCCGCCCGCAGCGCGCGCACGACCTCTTCCATCTTCATGAAGCGCGAGCCCTTCACCAGCACGGACGCCGCCGGCGGCGCCTCGGGCAGCGCGGCGATCAGCGACGCGGTGTCGGCGAAGTGGCGGCCCGTGCCGAGCCCGACGCTGAGCGGTCCGGCCGACCAGCAGGCCTCGAGGCCCCGCGCGCGCACGCATTCGCCCACCTCGGCGTGGAAGGCCGGGCCCTGCTCGCCGACTTCGCCCATGTCGCCCAGCACCAGCCAGTGCGGCCCGGGCAGTTCGGCCAGCAGGTCGATGGCGGCACGCATGCTGTCCGGGTTGGCGTTGTAGCTGTCGTCCACCAGCGTCACCGGCGCGCCGTGCCGCCGCAGCGCGAGCACGCGGGTGCGGCCGGCCACCGGCTCGAACGCCGCCAAGCCCTGCGCGATGGCGGGCAGCGGCAGGCCGGCGGCGAAGGCGCACGCCGCGGCGGCCACGGCGTTGAGCGCGTTGTGCCGCCCGGGCTGGCGCAGCGTCGTCGTGACGCGGCCCGCGGGCGTGGCCAGCTCGAGGCGCCAGCAGGCCTCGGCGGCCTGCCAGGACGCGTCGCAGCGCACGTCGGCATCGTCGAAACCGAAGCTGACGACGCGTCGCGGCCCGGCCATCCGGCGCCACAGCGGGGTGTAGGCGTCGGCTTGCGGCAGCACGAGCGTGCCGTCGGCCGGCAGGCGCGCGATGACGCTGCCGTTCTCGCGCGCCACGGCTTCGACGCCGAGCAGGAACTCCTGGTGCTCGCGCTGGGCGTTGTTGATCAGTGCCACCGTCGGCCGCACGAGGTCGGCCAGCAGCGCGATCTCGCCGGCGTGGTTGGTGCCCAGCTCGAGCACGGCCATGTGGTGCGCGGGCCGCAGCGCCAGCAGCATCAGAGGCACGCCGATGTGGTTGTTGAGGTTGCCGCGCGTGGCCAGCGCCTGCTCGCCGAACGCGGCGCGCAGGATGGCAGCGAGCATCTGCGTCACCGTCGTCTTGCCGTTGCTGCCGGCGACGGCGACCAGCGGCAGCGCCGCGAAGCGCGCGCGCCAGGCGCCGGCGAGGTGCTGCAGCGCGGCGAGCGTGTCGGGGACCTCGAGCCCCGGCATGCCGCTCCAGCCCGGCGCTGCGCCCAGGCGCCCGGGATGGGCGAGCGCGGCGACGGCGCCCGCCGCCTGCGCCTGCCGCAGGAAGTGATTGCCGTCGAAGCGCTCGCCTGCGAGCGCGACGAACAGGTCGCCCGGCAGCACGGTGCGCGTGTCGCTGTGCACGCGCGTGATGGCCACGCTGGCGTCGCCGACGAGGCGGCTGCCGGGCAGCATCGCATGCGCCTCGGCCAGCGTCATCATCGTCGCCGGCGGGGGTGCCGGCGCGCCGGGCGCGGCGGTCGGGGTGGCCACGGACATCATGCGGCGGCCCCC
>JAHCKS010000054.1 GCA_026125665.1 Rubrivivax sp. | reverse complement strand
CTTCCCGCCGCTCTTCCGATCTCCGCTGCAGTACCTGCAGTCGCGCCGGCTGCTGCTGGACTAGCAGCTGCTGACCGACATCGCGCTGCCGGCCGCCCAGGTGGCGCTGCCGGGTGCGCCCGGCATCCGCCTGCCCGGCAGCCTGGATGCGTTCGAGCTCGCCGTGCGTGCCGTGCTCGGCCAGCAGGTGACGGTGGCCGCGGCACGCACGCTCGCCTCCCGCCTGGTGGCGCGCTTCGGCACGCCGCTGGCCACCCCCTGGGACGACATCACCCGCGCCTTCCCGGCACCCGAGCGGCTGTCCGATGCGCGGCTGGAACACATCGCCGAGCTCGGCATCGTGCGCACGCGCGCGCAGGCGCTGGTGGCGCTGGCGCAGGCCTGGGCGACGATCGCCGCGCTGATCGAGCGCCCGGGCGAGCCGCAGGCGCTGGTGGACGCGCTGACCACGCTGCCGGGCATCGGCGCGTGGACCGCGCACTACATCGCGATGCGCGCCGCCGGCTGGCCCGATGCCTTCCCGCCCGGCGACGTGGCCGTGCTCAAGGCGCTGCGCCGGCGCGATGCCGCACTCACCCCGCGCGCCGCGCTGGCGCAGGCCGAGGCCTGGCGGCCCTGGCGTGCCTATGCCGTGCTGCGCCTCTGGAACTCGCTGAGCCCTGCCCCATGAAAACTTCCGACGCCGGCGAGCTGGCGCTGCTCGCCGCGCTGTGGGGCGCGTCGTTCCTGTTCATGCGCCTGGGCGCGGCGGAATTCGGTCCGCTGCCGCTGGCCTTCGTGCGCGTGGCCGGCGCGAGCGCGCTGCTGCTGCCGCTGCTGTGGTGGCGCGGCCAGGGCGACCAGCTGCTGCGGCACTGGCGGCCGCTGGCCGTCGTCGGCGTGCTCAATTCGGCGCTGCCGTTCTCGCTGTTCGCGCTCGCCGCGCTGGTGCTGGGCATCGGGCTGATGGCCATCTTCAACGCCACCGCGCCGCTGTGGGGCGCGCTGATCGCCTGGCTGTGGCTGGCCGAGCGGCCGAGCGCCTCGCGTGCGCTCGGGCTGGCGGTGGGCTTCGCCGGCGTCGTCGCGCTGTCCATCGGCAAGGCCGACCTGCGGCCGGACGCGTCGGGCCTGAGCCCGGCGATCGGCATCGCCGCCTGCGTGACGGCGACGCTGCTCTACGGCTTCGCCGCCAACTATGCGAGGCGGGCCGCGGCCGCGGTGCCGCCGCTGGCCGTGGCCACCGGCAGCCAGACCGCCGCCGCGCTGGTGCTGGCGCCGCTGGCCTGGTGGTTCTGGCCGGCCACCGCGCCCGGCGCACGCGCCTGGGTCGCCGCGCTGCTGCTGGCCGTGCTGTGCACCGCCATCGCCTACATCCTGTATTTCCGCCTCATCGCGCGCGTCGGCGCGGCGCGCGCGATGTCGGTGACCTTCCTGATTCCGGCCTTCGCAGCGCTGTGGGGCTATGTCTTCCTGCGCGAGGTGCCGACGCCGGCGATGGTCGGCGGCTGCGCGGTGATCCTGCTCGGCACCGCGCTCGCCACCGGGGTGCTGCGGCTGCCCTGGTGGCTGCCCAGACCCTGAGGGCGCCGGAGACAAGAAGGCCGCCGGAACGCGGCGGCCTTCGTCCGGCGAGACGGCTTCAGCGGAAGCGCGGCTGCGGCACCACGCGCAGGTCGCCGGGCAGCGTGGCCAGGTAGTCGGCCATCGCCTTCAGCTCGGCGCGCGTGAACTGCTTGACCTGTGCGCCCATGATGGCGTTGGCGCGGCCGATGTTGGGGTTGCCTTCGGTGGCATACGAGCGCAGCGCGACATTCAGGTAGTCGGCATGCTGGCCCGCGATCTTCGGGTAGGTGCCGTCGATCGGCTGGTTGTAGTTGGCGCCGTGGCAGGACGCGCAGGCGCCGCGCGTCAGCAGCGCGGCCACGGCGGCGGAGGGCTCGCGCGGCGTGGTCGCGGCCACCGTCTTGACGCTGGAGGCGCCATGCTGCTCGTAGAAGGCGCCGAGGTCGGCCATGTCCTCGTCGGACAGCGAGGCGGCCAGGCCGCGCATCGTCGGGTGCTTGCGCTCGCCCTTCTTGTACGCCGTCAGCGCGGCGACGATGTACTTGGCGTTCTGGCCCGAGATCATCGGCACCTTGTGGATCTCGGGGAAGCTGGCCTGGTAGCCGGCGATGCCGTGGCAGCCGATGCACATCGCGGCCTTCTTCTGGCCGGCGGCGACGTCCCCGGCCGCGGCCGGCAGGGTGACCAGGGCGCCGGCCAGCGCCAGCAGGAGGGAGATCGCTTTGCTCATCGTCGGGGGCTGCGGTTCGGGGCAGCGCGCATTATAGGCGTGGCCCTATACTGGCCCGACCCCTCCCGGCGCCCCCCGGCCTGCTCCGGCGCGCACCCCCGAACGATGAAATTCCACGGTTCCGACCAGTATGTCGCCACGCAGGACCTGATGCTGGCCGTCAATGCCGCGGTGACGCTGCAGCGGCCGCTGCTCGTCAAGGGCGAGCCGGGCACCGGCAAGACCATGCTGGCCGAGGAGGTGGCGCGCGCGCTCGGCCTGCCGCTGCTGCAGTGGCACATCAAGAGCACGACCAAGGCGCAGCAGGGCCTGTACGAATACGACGCCGTGAGCCGGCTGCGCGACAGCCAGCTCGCCGACGACGCGGCGCGCGTGAAGGACATCCGCAACTACATCGTGCGCGGCGTGCTGTGGCAGGCCTTCGCGTCCGAGCAGCCGGTGGCGCTGCTGATCGACGAGATCGACAAGGCCGACATCGAATTCCCCAACGACCTGCTGCGCGAACTGGACCGCATGGAGTTCTACGTCTACGAGACGCGCGAACTGGTCAAGGCGCGGCACCGGCCCATCGTCTTCATCACCAGCAACAACGAGAAGGAACTGCCCGACGCCTTCCTGCGCCGCTGCTTCTTCCACTACATCAGGTTTCCCGACGCCGACACGATGAAGGCCATCGTCGACGTGCACTTCCCGGGGCTCAAGCAGGAGCTGCTGTCGGCGGCGCTGAAGACCTTCTACGACGTGCGCGGCCTGCCCGGGCTGAAGAAGAAGCCCAGCACCAGCGAGCTGCTGGACTGGCTGAAGCTGCTGGTGGCCGAGGACATCCCGGCCGAGGCGCTGCACAGCAAGGACGACAAGGTCGCGGTGCCGCCGCTGGTCGGGGCGCTGCTGAAGAACGAGCAGGACGTGACGCTGTTCGAGAAGCTCGTCTTCATGCAGCGGCACAACCGCTAGCATGGCGCGAGGGCTGTCGTGAGCTGGCCGGCCCCGGTCACGCTGGCCGCAGCGCATGCGCGGCTCGAGCCGCTGTCGCCCGACCACGCCGAGGGCCTGCGCGAGGCCACGCGCGACGGCGAGCTGTGGCGGCTCTGGTACACCAGCGTGCCCTCGCCCGAGGGCATGGCTGCCGAGATCGAGCGCCGTCTCGCGTTGCAGGCCGCCGGCAGCATGCTGCCGTTCACGGTCTTCGACGCCGAGGGCCGCATCGCCGGCATGACGACCTACATGCATGTCGACGCCGTCAACCGCCGCGTCGAGATCGGCAGCACCTGGTATGCGGCGCGCGTGCAGCGCACGCCGCTGAACACCCAGTGCAAGCGGCTGCTGCTGGCGCATGCCTTCGAGCAGCTCGCCTGCATCGCGGTGGAGTTCCGCACCCACCGGCTGAACGTGCAGAGCCGGCGCGCCATCGAACGCCTGGGCGCGCAGCTCGACGGCATCCTGCGCGCGCACATGGTCGGCCCCGGCGGCACGCTGCGCGACACCGCCGTCTACAGCATCACCGCCGCCGAGTGGCCCACCGTGCGCCAGCACCTGGACTGGCAGCTCGCGCGGCCGCGCTGAATACACGCTCCCTGTCCCCACCCGGAGTAGCCCGTTGGCCAAGAGCAAGCCGCGCCCCATCACCGTCGAGGACCTGTGGAAGATCGAGCGCCTGGGCGCGCCCAGCCTGTCGCCGGACGGCGCGCAGGCGGTCGCGGCGCTGACGCGCTACTCGATGGACGACAACAAGGGCGCCACGTCGCTGTGGCTGCTGTCCACGCTGGGCGGCGCACCACGCGCGCTGACGCACTGCGGCGAGAAGGACGGCGCGCCGCGCTGGAGCCCGCACGGCGACCTGATCGCCTTCACCGCCAAGCGCGAGCAGCAGGGCAGCAAGGACGAGGAAGCGCAGCTGTACCTGATCGCGCCCGACGGCGGCGAGGCGCGGCGCGCGGCGACCGTGGCCACCGGCGTCGAGGCCTTCCGCTGGTGCCCGGACGGGCGTGCGCTGGTCTTCGTCTCCTGGGTCTGGCCCGACGCGAAGGGCGCCCGGGCGCAAGGCAGGCGCATGGCCGAGTGGCGCAAGCGCAAGGAGACCGGCTACGCCACCAGCGAGGCCCAGTACCGGCACTGGGACCGCAACCTGCCGATGGGGCGCGTGCCGCGGCTGCAGCTGCTGACGCTGGCGCGCGACGCGGGCGAAGGCCGCGTGCGCGACCTGTTCGAGGGCACCGCCTACGAACTGCCGCGCGCCGACCCCGGCATCGAGCACTTCGACATCGCGCCCGACGGCCGCCGGCTGGCCTTCGTCTTCGACCCGCACCCGGTCAAGCGGGCGGACCACCGGCGGGCGATCGCCGAGATGGACCTGAAGACCGGCCGCGTTCGGGTGCTGCTGCGCGACGAGGCCTGGGACTTCGGCGCGCCGCGCTACAGCCCCGACGGCGACCGGCTGGCCTTCACCGCCAGCCACCAGGGCGTCAAGCACACGATGCCCGACCAGCTCGCGGTCTGGGACCGCGAGACCGGGGGCTGGGAGGTCGTCAGCGCCGAGTGGGACCACGAGGTGCACGCGCCGCTGCACTGGGAGGACGACGGCCAGGCACTGCTGTTCACCGCCGAGCAGCAGGGGCGCACGCACCTGTGGCGCTTCGACCTGCCGGAGCGGCGCGCCGAGATCGTGGTGACCGGCGGCTGGGTCGCCGGCTTCGACAAGGCGGCCGGCACGCTGGTCACGCTGGCCGACAGCGCCGGCCACCCGGCGCGCCTGCACGTGCACCCGCCCGGCGAGCCGCCGCGACGCATCGAGCGCTTCAACGACGACCTGCTCGCCGGGCTGGCCCTGGGCCGCGTCGAGGAACGCTGGGTCAAGGGGGCGCAGGGCGACCGCGTGCAGGTCTGGCTGACCTTCCCGCCGGGCTTCGACGCGCGGAAGAAGTACCCGCTGCTGCACAACATCCACGGCGGCCCGCACACCGGCCCCGGCGACAACTGGCACTACCGCTGGAACACGCAGGTGTTCGCGGCCCAGGGCTATGTCGTCGCCGGCGTCAACTACCACGGCTCCAGCGGCTTCGGCTACGCCTTCCTGGACAGCATCACGCACCGCTGGGGCGCGCTCGAACTGCAGGACGTCGAGGCCGCCACCGACGCGCTGCTGAAGGAACCCTGGGCCGACCCGGCGCGGCTGTTCGCCGCCGGCGGCAGCTACGGCGGCTTCATGGTGGCCTGGATGAACGGCCACCTGCCGGCCGAGCGCTACCGCGCCTACGTGTGCCACGCCGGGTGCTTCGACTGGCAGGCGATGTTCGCCGACGACGCCTGGCACTGGCATGCCAAGGAACTGGGCGCCTGGTACTGGGCCGACCCCGAGCGCATCCGCGCGCAGAGCCCGCATGCCTTCGCCGGCGCGATGCGCACGCCCACGCTGGTCATCCACGGCGCGCTGGACTACCGCGTGCCCGACGCCCAGGGCCTGGCCTACTACAACACGCTCAAGGCGCTGGAGGTCGACGCGCGGCTGCTGTGGTTCCCGGACGAGAACCACTGGATCCTGAAGCCGCGCAACAGCCGGCTCTGGTACCGGGAATTCTTCGACTGGCTGCGCCGCCACGACGCGACCGCGAAGCCCGAGCGTGGCAAGGCGGCGGCGAAGCCGGCCCGCAGGAAGCCGGCGGCCCGGTCCACGGCCCCGGGCTGAGCGGGGCGCGGGAGCGCCGCAACGGCCCGGCCGCGCGGCGCGCTCAGGCCGCGTGCAGCACGACGCGGTTGCGGCCGGCGTCCTTGGCCGCGTAGAGCGCGCCGTCGGCCTGCTCCAGCAGCGCGCGCGGCTCGACCGCGTCGGCGGCCAGCGCGACGCCGACACTGACCGTCAGCCTCAGCGGCCGGCCGTCGGCCAGGCGCAGCGGCGTCGCCGCCACGGCGCCGCGCAGCCGCTCGGCATGGGCCAGCGCCTCGTCGCGGTCGCAGTCGCCCAGCAGCGCGCAGAACTCCTCGCCGCCCATGCGCGCGACGCAGTCGTCGCTGCGCAGCGACTCGCGCAGCGCGCGCGCCACGTGCACCAGCGCCTCGTCGCCGACGGCATGGCCGTGCTCGTCGTTGACGCGCTTGAAGTGGTCCACGTCCACCGCCAGCAGCGCGTAGGGCGTGCCGCGGCGCAGGTGGCGCAGCCGCGCGGTGGTGATCGCGTCCTGCATCACGCGCCGGTTCGGCAGCCCGGTCAGCGAGTCGTGGCGCGAGAGGTGGCTCAGCCGCTGCGCCAGCCGCATCACGACCAGCAGGCCCAGCACCATCTGCAGCATCAGGCCGATGACCATGAAGGACATCACCAGCAGCGTATTCAGCGGCGTGTCCACGCCCACCGGCCGCGCCGCCAGCTCCGGCCAGGCCAGGCCGGCGACGAAGCGCAGCGCGAACAGCAGGCCCAGCAGGCCGATCGCGCCGCCGAAGACACGCGCCGCGCTGGCGCCGAACTCCGCCTGCAGCGAGGCGTGGCTCTCGACGGCCATGCGCAGCAGGCACCAGGCCGGCACCGCGGTGGCCACCAGGATGGGCAGCGACTCCGGCGCGCCGGCCTGCCAGCCGGCGGCGATGACGACAGCCGACACGAGGACCAGGGCCTGGTGCTCGAGGTCGCTGTAGCGCAGGCGCACGAAGCGCTGCACGCCACGGCGCAGCAGCACGAAGGCCAGCGGCACCAGGGCGTTGGACAGTCCGTGCGCCAGCACGCCCGGCACGAGGCCGATCAGCGCATACAGCACCAGCGTCAGCGTGATCACCGCGGACGCCGCCGCCCAGTGCAGTGCCGATACGCGCGACACGCGCAGCAGCCGCGCCGCCCCCCACCACGCGAAGACGGCCAGCCCCTGCTGCAGCAGGATCAGCGTGAGGACGATCTGGGCTTGGTTCATCGCGGCGGTGCGCGCGGCGAGGCGGCGGGCGCGCGCGGGCGGCCGCGTCGTCCTCCGGCGCTGATCCTGTTGTCGGCGCGGCGCACCGGGACTTGAGCCCGCCCGGGCGCCGGGAAGGCGGGCGAGCGTTCACAATGGGTGTCCGGCGCCGCCGTCCGACCGCCGGCCGGCCGCGAACCGCCCCGACCATGCTGATCGACTTCTTCTACACGCTGCGCGCCGCCAAGCTGCCGGTCTCCGTGAAGGAGTACCTGACCCTGCTGGAGGCGCTGCGCGCCGGCGTCATCGACGACGATGGCGGCCCGACCGTGGACAAGTTCTACTACCTGGCGCGCACCGCGCTGGTCAAGGACGAGGCCCACTTCGACCGCTTCGACCGCGCCTTCGCGGCCTACTTCAAGGGCGTCGAGCTGCTCGCCGACTTCAGCCGCGACATCCCGCTGGAGTGGCTGCGCAAGACGCTGGAGCTGGAGCTCTCGCCCGAGGACAAGGCGGCCATCGAGAAGATGGGCTGGGACGAGCTGATGGCCACGCTGAAGAAGCGCTTCGAGGAGCAGAAGGAGCGCCACCAGGGTGGCAGCCGCATGATCGGCACCGCCGGCACCAGCCCCTTCGGCGCCTACGGCTACAACCCGCAGGGCGTGCGCATCGGCCAGGACAAGGGGCGCAACCGCAGCGCGGTCAAGGTCTGGGACCAGCGCGCGTACAAGGACTACGACGACACGAAGGAGCTGGGCACGCGCAACATCAAGGTTGCGCTGCGCCGGCTGCGCCGCTTCGCGCGCGAGGGCGCCGAGGAGGAACTGGACCTCGACGACACCATCCACTCGACGGCGGCCAACGCCGGGCTGCTGGACATCAAGATGGTGCCCGAGCGCCACAACAAGGTGAAGGTGCTGCTGCTGATGGACGTCGGCGGCACGATGGACGAGCACATCCACCGCGTCGAGGAGCTGTTCAGCGCCGCGAAGACCGAGTTCAAGCACCTCGAGTTCTATTACTTCCACAACTGCGTCTACGACTTCATGTGGAAGAACAACCGCCGCCGCTTCAGCGAGAAGTTCCCCACCTGGGACGTGATCCGCAAGTACAACAAGGACTACAAGCTCGTCTTCGTCGGCGACGCGACGATGAGCCCCTACGAGATCCTGCAGCCGGGCGGCAGCGTCGAGTACAACAACGAGGAGCCGGGTGCCGAGTGGCTGCAGCGCCTGACGCACGCGTTCCCGAAGTTCGCCTGGATCAACCCCGAGCCGCAGGGCGTGTGGGGCTACCGCCAGAGCATCGCCATCGTGCAGCAGCTGATGAACCAGCGCATGTTTCCGCTGACGCTGGCGGGGCTGGAGGGGGCGATGCGGATGCTGAGCAAGTAGGGCAACAAGTCGGGCAAGTGCGGCGTCCCGCTCGGCGTCTTCATCGCCGGCTTGAGGCCGGGTTCGCTCCCCTTCCGCGCACTTCGTCACGCCGACCCCGGAGCCAGGGGGCATGCCCCCCGGATCGAGTGGCCCTGGACCGGCAGGCTTCTCGCAACATTCGGTCGCCCTTCACTGATTCGAATCGCGCGCGGGAGCCGACACCATGAACGACTCGTTTGCCTCAACCGTCCAGCGCTGGCTGGGACGCATCGTGCTTGTCGCTGCCGCCGTCGGTGGCTCGGCGCAGGCCGCGGTGTACCGAGGCGTCTGGGACCCGGCTTACGGCGCCCCGTTCACCAACCTGGGGTGGCGCGGTACCGCGGACTACTTCGTGCCCGATACCTGCCTGCCCGGCGGCACGGTGGACCTCGACAACACGTACGACTGCGCCGGTGCGGCCATCGTGACCTCCGCGGAGGTGGAGTTCTACGACGTGAACGCCGGCGGCCAGCCGACGCTGGCCACGCTGGTGTTCGATCCCCAGTCGCTGATCATCGGCACGCTGCGCTTCGTCTCGGGCGAGCTCACCCAGCTGACGACCACGAACTCGAACTACCTGGCTCCGGACGCAGACCTGTCGGCGTTCGGCGTCAGCTGGAACACCGAGTTCTCGCTGCTCTTCACGCTGGATGGCCCGCGGCTGGCCTGGCGGGAGTGCTATTACAGCGACTACCACTACTCCACGCACCACTACCCGCCGAAGTGCGCCTCGGGCCTCAACGACAACCAGCAGTTCCCGGCCACGTTCACGATCACCCAGGTGCCGGAGCCCGGCACCCTTGCCCTGGCCGCGCTCGCCCTGCTGGTGCTGGCACCGCGCCGCGTGCGGGCGGCGCTGGTGGCGCGCCGCACCTGAGCGCACGCAAGCGCACCTGAGCCGCGAGCGCCCGGTCTCTCGTCTGCTCCGCGGGGCGGCCGCCACGGCAACGGCGGGGCCGCCCTGTTCGTCGTTTGTGGCCGCGGCTGCGCCCGCGGGCTCAGGGTCGCCGGCCGGAGCCGCCTTCGTCCAGCGCCTCGCGCAGCGCATCCTCGGTCTCCAGGCCGCGCCCGCTTTCGCTCGCCGCCTCGGCCACTGCCTCGGGCAGTGAGTTCCAGATCTCGCGCAGCCGGTCGCGCCAGCGCTGCTCCTCGCGCGGAGCACGATTGACGACCAGTCGGGCCCGCGCCTGATCGGAAGCCACCGCCAGCTCGAGCGCCGCCGCCGGCGAGCCCTCGAGCGCCAGCAGCCGCGCCATGTCGTCCAGGCACCCGAGCATCTGCCCGCGCATGTCGTGGGCGCGCAGCTCGCGCAAGGCCTTCGGCAGCAGTGCGCGGGCCGTTCCGGCGTCACCGGCCTGCACGGCGATGCGGCCGAGCCACCATGTGGCCGTGGCCTCGCCGCGCATGTCCGCGGCCTCCTTGCACACCTTCAGCGAGCGCTGCGCGGCTTCGTTGGCCGCCTTCGTCTGCTCGCGCAGCAGATGCGCCTGCGCCGTCGTCAGCTCGCTCTCGGCCTCGACTTCGCGGTTGCCGATGGCGCGCGCGTGTGTCAGGGCCTGGTCCAGGTCGGCAAAGGCCGCGTCGGCGTTGCCCGCCCACACATGGATCTGGCCGCGATGCAGCCAGCACAGCGCCTGCCCGTAGCGATCGTCGCCCGCTGCGAACAGCTCGAGCGCCTCGTTCTCGCAAGCCGCCGCACCGTTGATGTCGCCCGCCTGCAGCCGCACCTGCGCCAGGGTCGACAAGGTGGCGGCGATCCACACCGGGTCGCCGAGGTTGCGACGCAGCGCCAGGCAGGTCTCCAGCATCTCGCGCGCCGCCACGTGGTCCCCCTGGCCGTCGCTGGCCAGCGCCGCCTCGGTGTACAGCGCGTGCGCCCGTGCCAGGTCCGACTCCTGGATGGCCGGCAGCGCCAGCGCGGCGCGGATCGCCTTGCGACCTTCGGTGGCGTAGCCGCGCAGGGTCCAGAACGTCGCCAGCGCCACGGGCAGCTTCACGGCAATCATCGGGTCGGCGCCGCCCGCCAGCGTGCAGGCATGCGCAGCACGAAGGTTCTCCAGCTCGTCCTCCAGCCGGCGCACCCACTTCGCCTGCTCGCCGGCCTGCATGCCGCGCGCCGCTTCCTTGGCCAGCGCGAAGTAGTGGTTGCAGTGCCGCTCCGCTGCGGCGGCGGCTGCGGCGGGCTGCTCGGCCAGCTTCTCGCGCGCGTAGTCGCGGATCGTCTCCAACATGCGGTAGCGCGACCCTGCGGCCTCGCCGGCGCGCCAGGTGAGCGACTTCTGCACCAGCGATGCCAGCAGGTCGGGAATGCGCTTGGCCGGCACGCTCTCGTCGGCGCACACCGCCGCCGCCGCGGCGCCGTCGAACCCGCCGGCGAACACCGACAGCCGTGCCAACACCGCCTTCTCGTCGGCCTCCAGCATGTCGTACGACCAGTCCACCAGTGCCCGCAGCGTCTGCTGCCTCTTCTGCAGCACGCGGCTGCCGCCGGTCAGCATCTGGTAGCGGTCTTCCAGCCCGGCCAGGATCTCGGGGATCGCCAGCGTGCGCAGCCGCGCGGCGGCCAGCTCGATGGCCAGCGGGATGCCTTCCAGACGCGTCACGAGCTCGGCCAGCTGCGCCGGGTCCTGCGCCTCGAGCTCGAACGACGGCCGCTGCGCGCGCGCGCGCTCGGCGAACATGCGCACGGCCGACGACTGCAACAGCTCGTCGAGCCCCGCATCACGTGCCGGCAGCGGCAGCGGGTGGATCGGGTACTGCTGCTCGCCGGGGATGTCCAGCAACTCTCGGCTCGAGGCGAGCACCTGCACGCCGCCCGCCTGCCCGAGGATGGCGTCGACGAGCTCCGCGGCGGCGCCGACGACATGCTCGCAGTTGTCCAGCACGATGAGCAGCCGCCGCGTCTTCAGCCAGGCGCACACCGTCTGCAGCAGCGGCCGCCCGGGTTCCTCGAAGATGTCCAGCGTGCGCGCCAGCGCGTTGACGACGAGCGCCTCGTCCGTCACCGGCGAGAGGTCGACGAACCAGGCGCCGTCGGGGTAGCGCGGCAGCCGCTCGGCAGCCACCTGCAGCGTGATGCGCGTCTTGCCGAGGCCGCCCATGCCGAGCACCGTGACGAGCGCCGACTGATCCAGCAGCGCCTGGATCTCCTTCATCTCCGTCTCGCGCCCGACGAAGCTCGAGCGCTGCGGTGGCAGGTTGTTCGGCAGCGCGCTCACCGGCACCCAGCGCTCGCCGCTCTTCACCATGCGGTGGGCCTTCTCGCCCTCCTCCGGCGGCTGGAACTGCGTGCGCTCGTCGCCGACCTCGAACACCTCGATCGGGTCGGCGAGGCCCTTCAGCGCCCAGTGGCCGTGCGACGTGGTGCGCCAGCCCGTGGCCTTGGCCGCCGCGGCCGCGTCTTCGCCCAACGGGAAATCGATCGCCCCGTCGGCCGCCGTGGGCCGGCCGAGCTCGGCACAAGCCTCCGGCGTGAGCAGGATCTGGCCGCCGCGCGCCATCGACATCACGCGCGCCGCGGTCGGCTTGGCCAGGCCGTCCACCTCGACCGGCTTGGCGCCGCGCGCCACGTCCTCGGCGCTGTTCTCGCGCAGGATCACCGGCCCGACGTGCAGCCCGGCTCGTGCCGACAGCGGCGTCGACAGCGTCGACAGCGCCCGCTGGTAGGCGATGGCATAAGCGACCGCCGGCTCGGCCGCGTCGAACATCAGCAGCATGCCGTCGGTCTTGTCGATCTCGCGCCCGCCGTGGCGCGGCAGCAGGTCGCGCGCCACGCGGTCGTGCGCCGCCCACAGCGCCGCCATCGCCTCGTCGCCGATGCGCGCTGCCATCTTGGTGCTGTCGACCACGTCGGTGAGCAGCAGGGCGCGTGTTTCGGTCTTCATCTGAGGCAGCGAATCTAACGGCAATTTCTGACGATGCCGTTGGCGGGAGACGGCAGGGCTTGCATCCGACACAACGCAGGTGGGGTCGGGCCCGGCCGGGGGCCATCGGGCCGCCGCACGGAAGCCGCCAGAATACGCGCCAGCCCCATCCTGCCGATCCCCAGGCGCGCGACGCCACGTCCGGCCGCACCGCGAAATGCACAACGACCGTTGGACGTGACTTCCTACCGCGCGCGGGCATCAGGCCGGTGCCGGCCGACGGCCCTGGCCGCGCTGGCATCGCTCGTCGTCGCGGGGTGCGGCAGCCTGTGGCCGGGCGACCCCGCCGTGACGGGCTCGGCCCCTCCCTCCGCCTCGCCGCCGGCGCCGGCGACTTCCGGGGTGGCTGCACCGCCGGCCGAGTCCGCCTCGGGTGTGCCGTCCGCCCCGCCCGCGATGCCGCGCGAAGCGCGCCCCCGGTACGACGCGCAAGGCCGCCTCATCGGCCTCGAGGCGCCGCCGGCGTCGGCCGAGGGCAACGTGCTCGTCACGCCGGGCGAGGCGGCGCTGGCCACCGGCACGCTGGGCGTCGCCGTCGAGATCGACGCGCCGGAGGACCTGCGCGCGCTGCTCGAACGGCACCTGGACGTCATCCGCCTCGGCCGCCTGGCGCGCGAGGAGGTCGACGAGGCCGAGTGGTCGCGCCTCATCGATGCCGCGCCGGCGCAGGCGCGCGAGCTGCTGCAGACCGAGGGCTACTTCAACGCCCGCGTCGTGCTGCAGCGCCAGCCCCGCCGCACCGCCGGGGCGCCCGACCGCGTGCGCATGTCGGTGCAGACCGGGCCGCGCGCACGCATCTCGCGCGTCACCTACGAGTTCGAAGGCGATCTCGAGCGCGCCGCGGCCGACGGCGACAACTACGCCACGAAGGTGCGCGACGAGCTGCGCGCCGGCTGGGCGATGCCGGCCGGCCACGAATTCAGCAACACCGCCTGGAGCGACGCCAAGACGCAGGCACTGGCGCGCCTTCGCGCCGCCGGCTACGCCACCGCCAGCTGGAGCGGCACGGCGGCGCAGGTGGACCGCGAGCGCAACGAGGTGCGCCTGTTCATCGTCGCCGACAGCGGGCCGCTGTTCCGGCTGGGCAGCATCGTCATCGACAGCCTCGTCGCGCAGGACGCGCAGACGGTGCGCAACCTGCTGGCCACGCCGCAGGGCACGCCGGTCACCGAGACGCTGCTGCTCGACTTCCAGGAGCGGCTGCAGAAGTCGGGCCTGTTCGCCAGCATCAACGTCACGCTGGACACCTCCGACCCCGACAGCGCCGCCACGGCGCCGCTCGTCGTGCGCGTGCGCGAAGCGGCGTTGCAGGACTGGACGTTCGGCATCGGCGTGTCGGCCAACACCGGTGCGCGTGCCTCGGTGGCACACGTCTACCGGCGCGTCTTCGGCTACGCCGCCACGTCGCGCAACAAGGCCGAGCTCGGCGAGAAGCGCCAGGCCTGGGAGGGCGAGATCAGCACGCACCCCGGCGAGGACCTGTACCGCAACCTGCTCGGCGGCACGGTCGAGTGGCTGAAGGGCGACGCCGACATCGTGCTGTCGCAGCGCCTGCGCCTCGGGCGCACGGTGGACCTCGGGCGCATCGAGCGGCTGTACTTCGTCGAGGCCGAACGCGCCAAGCGCGAGACCGACCTCGCGACGACGCGTGCGATCGCCCTGTCCGTCAACTACCACGGCGTGTGGCGCGAGCTCGACAGCGTCGTGCTGCCGACCCAGGGCTTCACCTTCGCCGGGCAGGTGGGCGTCGGCCGTTCCAAGGCCACGGCGGCGGAGACCGGGCCCTTCTCGCGCGCCTACTTCCGCATCACCGGCTACCTGCCGCTGGGCGAGTCCTGGTACGGCCAGGCGCGCGTCGAGGCCGGCCAGGTCATCAAGGACGGCAACATCGTCGCGCCGGACTCGCAGCGCTTCCGCGCCGGCGGCGACGACTCGGTGCGCGGCTACGGCTACCGCAGCCTGGGGCCGATCAGCAACGGCGTGGTCGGCAGCGGCGATGCGCTGGCCACCGCCAGCGTCGAGCTGGCGCGGCCTTTCAGCGCCAGCCTGCCTTCGGTGTGGGGCGCCGTCTTCGTCGACGCCGGCAACGCCGCCGACAGCTTTGCCAACCTCTCGCCGGTGCTCGGCTATGGTGTGGGCGTGCGCTGGCGCAGCCCGGTGGGACCGCTGAAGCTCGACTGGGCCTACGGCCGCGAGCTGCGTCGTTCGCGCCTGCACTTCAGCGTGGGTATCGCGTTCTAGCGCGCGGCGCGTTGTAGCTTCATGGCACCTCCGCCTTCGGAACCGCCGCCCGGCGAGCCCGGCCCGCCGCCCGGACATTCGGCAGCGCCTGCCGCGCCTGTGCCGGCCGGAGGGCTCGGCGCCGCCGCGCAGGCGCGTCCCGTGCGCGCCACGCTGTCTTTGCTGACGCCGCTCGCGTGGGTGCTCGGCGCGGCGGTGCTGGCCGCGGTCGCGCTGGCCTGGGCGGCGCGCTGGGTGCTCTTCACCGAGGCCGGCACGGCCTGGCTGCTGGGCCACCTGCCGATGGTGACCGAGGCGCGCGGCGTGCAAGGCGCCCTGCTCGGCCCGCGCTGGCAGGCCGAGCGCCTGCGCGTGCAGTGGGACGGCGGGCGGCAGTGGCTGCTGCTGGAGGGGCTGGTCAGCGACGGCATGGCCTGGCACTGGCGCCCGGCCGGCGAGGACAGCGGGCTGTGGCTCGCGCTGCGCGTCGAGCGGCTGCAGGCGCGCAAGGTGCACGTGGAGACGGGGCCGCCGGGCCCGCGTCCGCTGCCGCTGCCGGCGAGCCTGGCGCCGCCGCTGCGCGTCGAGGTCGTGCGCGCCTCGGTCGGCGAGCTGCGCGTCGACCGGCTCGAGCCGGCCACGGACGTCGCCGCCGAGGAGCTGCGCTTCGACGGCCGGGTGGGCCGGCGGCACGGCGTGGCACAGCTCACCGGCCGTGCCTACGGGGTGCACGTGCGCGCCTCGGCCAGCCTCGCCAACGCCCGGCCGTTCGAGCTGGCCGCCGAGGCCACCGTGGCGCCGGCGCTCGTCGTCGAGGCGGACGCGCCGCCCTGGGCGGCGGTGCTGCGCGCCAACGGGCCGCTGCAGGCGTTCGAGCTGGCCGCGGTGCTGCGCGGCCGGCCGGTGGCGGGAGCCGGGCGCGGCACCACCCGGCAGGGACCCGCCCTCGACGTCAACGCCGTCGTGCACCCGCTCGAGGCCTGGCCGGTGCAACGCCTGTCGGGCCGGACCACGGCGCTGGACCTCTCCGCGCTGCACGGCGCGGCACCGCAGACCCGGCTGGAAGGCGACATCGAAGTGCGGGCCGCGGCGCGCGACGCCCCCGTGGCGATTCGTCTCGGCCTGCGCAACCTCGAGCCCGGGCGCTGGAACGAACGCCGCGTGCCCGTCGCCCGGCTCGAGCTGGAAGCAAGCGGCGAGCTGGCCCGCCCCGACCGCGCCGAGTTCAAGCGCTTCGAGCTGCACCTGGCCGGCGCCCACGGCGCGCCCGAGGGCAGCGCCGGGCGCGTCGACGGCCGTGCCACCTGGGCCGGCCCGCAGCTCGAGCTGGAGGCTCGTCTGCACGACGTGCACCCGCAGTTGCTCGACGGCCGCGCCCCGGCGATGACCGTCGGCGGGCCGCTGCGGCTGACGATCAGCGGCCTGCCTGCCGTGGGGTCTGCAGGGGCCTCGGCACCCGCCGGCGCGCGTGCCACGCGCGAGCCTTGGCGCGTGGCCGGCCAGCTCGAGCTCGAAGGCCGCGTCGACGGCGCACCGCGCGCCGTGGCCGTGCGCGCCGAGGGCCAGGGCAGCGCCGGCGCAATCGAGCTGCGCCACCTGCAGGTGCGTTCGGGCGACGCGCAGGCGGTGCTGCGCTTCTCGGCGGCGCGGGCGCCCTCGCGAGAGTGGACACTGGCCTCCGAAGGCAGCCTGGCCGAGTTCGACCCGGTGCCGTGGTGGCCCGGCGAGGTGGGCTCCGCCTGGCGCCAGGGGCCGCACCGGCTGAACGCCGGCTGGCAGTTCGAGCTGCGTGCACCCGCCGACGCGTTGCAGCTGGCGCAGGCGCAGCCAGTGGCGCTGCTGCAGCGGCTGGCCGGCAACGGCCAGCTGCGGCTGCACGACTCGATGCTGGCCGGCGTACCGCTGATCGGCGAGGTGAACCTGGGCTACCGGGTCGCCGTCGGTGCTCCGCCGGGCCGCCTGCACGCCGACCTGCAGCTGGGCGGCAACCGGATCGTCGTCGACGGCCAGGGCGACCCCGCCGGCAGCGGCAGCGGCGACCGCTGGCGCGCCGAGGTGCGCGCCGCGACGCTGGCGTCGCTGGCTGCGCTGACGCGCCTCGGCCCGGCGCTGGCCGGCTGGGTGCCGCGGCAGGGCAGCGTGCAGGCCGACCTCACCGCCGAGGGCCGCTGGCCGCGCATGGCCACGCAGGGACAGGTGCGCGCCGAGGACCTGCGCGTCGGCGAGCTGGCGCTGGCGCGCGCGCAGGCCGCCTGGCGCATCGACCTCAGCGAGCTGACCGCGGCCCGGGCGCCGCTGAGCCTCGACGCGCAGGCCGACGGCGTCGTGTTCGGGCAGCGTCGCGTCGAGGCGTTGCGCGCCGAGCTTCGAGGCACCCTCGCCGACCACCGCCTGGCGCTGCGCGCCGCGCTGCCGGTGGCTCCGGGCGCCGCCACCGAGAAGGTGCTGAACATCTCCGGACGCGGCGGTACGCTCGCCTCGTTGCAGGCCAGCGGGCAATGGCAGCCCGAGTCTGCCGGCGGTGGGCGATGGCTGGCCCGCATCGACGAGCTCGACGTCGGCCCGGCGGAAGGCGCCCCTGCGGTTGCGGCTGCGACGGCCGCGGCGGCTTCGGCACCGGCCAGCGCACCCGCGCCGGCCGGCGCGACGCCGCCCGCGCCATCCGCCCGCTGGGCCGAGGCGCGCAACCTGCGCGCGCAGTTCGTCTTCGACGCCGGCGGCCGGCTGGCCTCGCTGAGCGCCGAGCCGGGCCGAGTGCGGCTGGCCGAATCGTTCGCGCTGCGCTGGGACGCGGTGCAGGTGGACATGCGCACCCGCCGGGCGGACTTCGCGCTGCGCGCCGACATCGAGCCCTTCGCGCTGCCGCCGCTGCTGCGCCGCCTGCAGCCGCAGATCGGCTGGCAGGGCGACCTGCGGCTGGCCGCGCGCGTGGACATCCGTGCCGCCGAGCGCTTCGAGGCCGACCTCGTGTTCCGCCGCCACGACGGCGACCTGCACGTGCTGACGCAGGGCGAGCTGCAGCTGCTCGGCCTGACCGACTTCCGCCTGCAGGTGAAGGCGCGCGACGGGCTGTGGGAGTTCGAGCCGGTGTTCAGCGGCCGCGGCCTCGGCGAGATGCGCGGCCGGCTGCGCGCGCGCACGGCGCCCGAGCGGCGCTGGCCCGACGACGACGCGCCGATCGAGGGCCAGCTGCGCGCGCGCGTGCCCGACATCGGCGTGTGGGGCCACTGGGTGCCGCCGGGCTGGCGGCTCGTCGGCGAACTCACGACGACGGCGGAGGTCGGCGGCCGCTTCGGCGCCCCCACCTACACCGGCGAGCTGGCCGGCCGGGGCCTGGGCGTGCGCAACCTGCTGCAGGGCGTGAACGTCGGCGACGGCCGCCTGCTCGTGCGCCTGGCCGGCACGCAGGCGCGCATCGAGACCTTCACGCTGAAGGGCGGCGATGGCACCGCCAGCGTCACCGGCCAGGCCGACCTCGGCGAGAAGCCGAGTGCGCGGCTGAAGCTCGAGGCCGACCAGTTCCGCGTGCTCGGGCGCGTCGACCGCATGCTGACCGCCAGCGGCCAGGCGGAGCTGGCGCTGGCTGCCGACACCAGCCGGCTCGACGGCAGGTTCCGCATCGACGAGGGCCTGTTCGACTTCACGCGCGCCGACGCGCCGAGCCTGGACGAGGACGTCACCGTGCGCGGCGTCGAAGCGGCCGACGTGGCGGCGCGCCCCGACGCGGAGGCGGCCGGCCGCCCGCAGCGCTTCACGATGGCCGTCGACGTGGACCTCGGCACGAAGCTGCGCGCCAAGGGGCGCGGCGTCGACACCGGCCTCACCGGCGCGGTGCGCATCACCAACCCGGGCGGGCGGCTGCAGCTGCGCGGCACCATCGAGTCGGTGGAAGGCACCTATGCCGCCTACGGCCAGAAGCTCGAGCTCGAGAAGGGCTCGCTCGCCTTCAGCGGCCCGCCGGACAACCCGTGGCTGGACATCTGGGCCGTGCGCCCGAACCTGGACATCCGTGTCGGCCTGCAGGTGAGCGGGCCGCTGCAGGGGCTGCGCGTGCGCCTGTTCTCCGACCCCGAGATGTCGGAGACCGACAAGCTCAGCTGGCTCGTCCTCGGCCGCGCCAGCGACGGCCTCGGCCGCAACGACACGGCGCTGCTTCAACGCGCCGCGGTGGCGCTGCTGGCCGGCGAAGGCGAGGCGCCGACCGACGCCTTCATGCGGCGCCTGGGCATCGACGAGCTCTCGCTGAAGCAGAGCGAAGGCGACGTGCGCGAGACCGTGGTCATCCTCGGCAAGCAGCTGTCGCGCCGCTGGTACGTCGGCTACGAACGCGGCGTCAACGCCACCACCGGCACCTGGCAGCTCATCTACCGCGTGGCCCAGCGCTTCACGGTACGCGCGCAGAGCGGCCTGGAGAACTCGCTGGACTTCATCTGGACGGTGCGCTTGCAGCAGCCGCCCGACGACGGCGGCGTGAGAAGATCGCTGCCTGCCGTGCCGCCGTGACCTGCCGAGGGTGCGGTGCCACCCCGCCGTAGTTCAATGGATAGAACGGGCGCCTCCTAAGCGCCAGATGCAGGTTCGATTCCTGCCGGGGGGGCCACACCGGCGCGGCCCGCTCGGCGGCGTTCAGCCCAGGCCGGCCAGGCGCCCGAAGTTCGTCCACCAGCCGTCGCCTTGCGGGTCGACGCGGTGTTGGGCGTTGAACTGCGCCAGGCGCTGCAGTTCGCGCACGACCGGCGCCGGAAACCCGCACCGGCCGCCGCGGCGGTCTTCGAGCAGGTCGGCCAGCGCCTGAGAGGCCAGTTCGGCGTCGTGCCAGCACCAGGCGATGCGGTTGGCCACGCGCGGGTACAGCTGACACAGGCGCAGCGGCCTGCGCCGCGACGGCAGCTCGCGCAGCCAGCGGCGCGCGGTGCCGGTGAGCGCCTCGTCGCTGGCGCGCGGCGCGCGGCGCTGCGGCGTCCAGTCGAGGTCGGCGCCGGGGGCGGCTTCGTGCGAAGGCGGCATGCGCGGGATCCGGGTCGCAGGCGTGGACGAGGGGGTGAACGCAAACGGGGATCGCAGCTGGATCATCGGCCGCGGCCGGCAGGTGTGCCCATACCGCGTCCCCGGGGGGATTTCGACACCGGCCCCGGGGAACTGAAGGGGAGCGGGCCCGGCCTCGGGTCCGGATCAGTCCGGCGCACGCATCGCCCGGCTGAGCAGGACCACCGGCAGCAGCCCGACGGCGACGATGGCCAGCGATGGCAGCGCCGCCTCCGCCAGCCGCTCGTCGCGCGCCAGGTTGTAGGCGACGACGGCCAGCGTGTCGCTGCCGAAGGGCCGCAGCAGCAGCGTCGCGGGCAGCTCCTTCATCACGTCGACGAAGACGAGCAGCAGCGCCGCCCACACCGAGCGGCGCAGCAGCGGCAGGTGCAGCCGCGTGAACACGCGCGCCGCGCCGCTGCCCAGCAGCAGCGCGGTGTCGTCCACCGTGCGCGGCACGCGCGCGTAGCCCGCCTCGACCGACTGCAGCGCCACGGCGCAGAAGCGCACGAGGTAGGCGTACATCACGCCGAGGATCGTGCCGGTGGCCAGCGCCGGCAGGCCCGCTTCGGGCCAGCGGTGCTGCAGCCAGGCCACCGGCAGCAGCACGCCGATGCCGACCACCGCCCCGGGCATCGCGTAGCCGAGCGACAGCAGCCGCGCCGCCCCCTGCACCCACCAGCCGCGCCCGCGCCGCAGCACGAAGGCGAGCGCGAGCGCCAGCGCCGTGGCCAGCACGGCGGCGATGGCCGACAGGCGGAAGCTCGCGAGGCTCCAGTCGGCGAAGCGCGCCAGCGGCAAGCCGAGGGCCGACCCGCGCGCCTCCTGCCAAACGAGCCACAGCAGCCAGGCCACCGGCAGCACGAACCCGAGCAGCACCGGCACGGCACACAGGGCGAAGGCCGCGACGCCGGCGCCGCCGGCCAGGCGCAGCGGCCGCGCGTCGGCCGCGTGCTGCGGCCCCGCGCGGCTGGCCGCGAATCGCATCTGCCGCCGCGCTGCGCGCTCGGCCAGCAGCAGCAGCGCCACGAGCGCGAGCAGCAGCGAGGCCAGCTGCAGCGCCGCCGTGCCGTCGTTCATCACCAGCCAGGCCTTGTAGATGCCGGTGCTGAAGGTCGCCAGGCCGAAGTAGGAACCGACGCCGTAGTCGGCCAGCACCTCCATCAGCGCCAGCGCGGCGCCCGCGGCCAGCGCCGGGCGCGCCATCGGCAGCGCCACGGTGAGCACGCGCCGCGCCGGCGAGGCGCCGAGCAGCCGCGCCGCCTCCATCATCTGCACGGCGCGTTCGCCGAGCGCGGCGCGCGCCAGCAGGAAGACATAGGGGTACAGGCACAGCACGAACAGCAGCGTGGCCATCCACGCGTTGCGCACGTCGGGCCAGAGTGCACCGCGCACGCCGAGCGCCTGGCGCAGCGCCGCCTGCAGCGGGCTCGCGAACTGCAGCGCGTCGGTCCAGGCGTAGGCCAGCACGTAGGCCGGCATGGCCAGCGGCAGCAGCAGCGCCCACTCGAAGACGCGGCGGCCGGGGAAGTCCGCCAGCGTCACGACGGCCGCCGTGGCGGCGCCCAGGAGGATGACGCCGACACCGACGCCCAGGGCCAGCGCCAGCGTCTGCAGCGTGTACCCGGGCAGTACGGTCGATGCCTGGTGCCGCAGCACCTGGGCCGCCGCCTCGTCGTAGGCGAGCCACGAGCCCAGCACCGCCAAGACAGGCAGGGCCAGCGCCAGACAGGCCGCCGCCAAGGCGAAGTGCGCCAGTCGCCTGGGCAGTTCCACCGAAGCCAGGACGGCACGGGCCTGCAGCTCCCGCCCCCACTGCATCAGGACTTCGCCAGCATGAATGCGAACGATCCTCATTTGCGACGAGCGATTATGATCGACCCATGTTCCTGAGCGTCACCGGCCTGGCGCTGCGCTATCCCCGCGCCACCTCGGGGCGCGCGGCGGTGGACGGGGTGTCGTTGTCGCTGGCGCGCGGCGGCATCGGCGCGCTCATCGGCCCTTCGGGCTGCGGCAAGACCTCGCTGCTGCGGCTGGTGGCCGGCCTGGAACGGCCGGGCGCCGGGCGCATCGAGATCGAAGGCGAGGTGCTGGCCGACGCGGCACGGCACGTGCATCTCGCCCCGGAGCGCCGGCGCATCGGCATGGTCTTCCAGGACTACGCGCTCTTCCCGCACCTGACGATCGCCGAGAACGTGGGCTTCGGCATCGCCACGCTGCCGCGCGCCGAGCGCGAGCGGCGCGTCGCGCAGATGCTCGACCTCGTCGGCCTGGCGCACGCCGCGAAACGCGCGCCGCACCAGCTCTCCGGCGGCCAGCAGCAGCGGGTGGCGCTGGCCCGCGCGCTGGCGCCGCAGCCGCGGCTCCTGCTGCTGGACGAGCCCTTCTCCAGCCTCGACGTCGACCTGCGCGAGCGCCTGGCGCAGGAGGTGCGCACGATCCTCAAGGAAAGCGGCACGACGGCGCTGCTGGTGACGCACGACCAGCTCGAGGCCTTCGCCGTGGGCGACCTGATCGGCGTGATGAACAAGGGCCGGCTGGAGCAGTGGGACGACGCCTACTCGCTGTACCACCGGCCGGGCAGCCGCTTCGTCGCCGGCTTCATCGGCCATGGCGTCTTCGCGCCGGCGCGCATCGTCGAGTGCCAGCACGGCCACTGCGTCGAGACGCCGCTCGGCGAGCTGCACGACGTCGCCGACTGCCCGCTGCCCGGCGCCTACCCGGGCGGCGCCTGCGACGTGCTGCTGCGCGCCGACGACATCGTGCACGACGACGCGAGCCCGGTGCGGGCGCTCATCGAGCGCAAGGCCTTCCGCGGCTCGGAGTTCCTCTACACGCTGCGCCTGGCCAGCGGCGAGCGCGTGCTGGCGCATGTCCCCTCGCACCACGACCACGAGGTCGGCGAGTGGGTCGGCATCCGCGCCATGGTCGACCACGTCGTGACCTTCCCGCGCGAGCCTTCGCCGGCGGCCGCGGACTGACGGCACGCCGCCCGGCCGGAGTCCGGCAGAGCATTGGAATCAGGGTGCAACTTTGCCCCTTCATCCCTCCTCGAAGGGACGGCCCGTCCTATACTGACCCATCTTTGGGGGTATGGCCGGGGCATCCCTCGAAAGTACGGGCGTTCTGAAGCGCGGCGCGCCGCGCAGCAAAGGCGGATTCAGCGATGGGTGCGAAGCTCAAGGTAGCCGGTCTTCTCGCCGTGGGGGCCGTCGCCGGCGCGCTCACCACGATGCAGCTCACCGCGGTGGCGCGCAGCTCGCTGGCCCCGCTGCCGCTGGAAGAACTGCAGCAGCTGGCCGCCGTCTTCGGCATGGTCAAGAGCGAATACGTCGAGCCCGTCGACGAGAAGAAGCTCATCTCCGACGCCATCGGCGGCATGGTGGCCGGCCTCGACCCCCACTCGCAGTACTTCGACAAGAAGAGCTTCCGCGAATTCCGCGAGAGCACCGGCGGCAAGTTCGTCGGCATCGGCATCGAGATGGGCATGGAAGACGGCGTGGTGAAGGTCATCTCGCCGATCGAGGGTTCACCCGCATTCCGCATCGGCCTGAAGAGCGGCGACCTCATCACCCGCATCGACGACACGCCCGTCAAGGGCATGACGGTCGACCAGGCCGTCAAGCGCATGCGCGGCGAGCCGAACACGAAGGTCAACCTCACGGTCTTCCGCCGCAGCGAGAACCGCACCTTCCCGGTGACCATCGTGCGCGAGGAGATCCGCGTGCAGAGCGTGCGCGCGAAGATGGTCGAGCCGGGCTACGGCTGGGTGCGCGTGAGCCAGTTCCAGGACCGCACCGTCGAGGACTTCGTCTCCAAGGTCGAGCAGCTGTACAAGCAGGACCCCAACCTCAAGGGCATCGTGCTCGACCTGCGCAACGACCCCGGCGGCCTGCTCGACGGCGCCATCGCCATCTCGGCGGCCTTCCTGCCGAGCGACGTGGTGGTCGTCTCCACGAACGGCCAGTTGCCCGACTCGCGGGCCACCTACCGCGCCGCGCCCGAGTACTACGCGCGCCGCGGCGGCGGCAGCGACCCGCTGCGCCGGCTGCCGGCAGCCGTCAAGAAGGTGCCGCTGGTGGTGCTCGTCAACGAAGGCTCGGCATCGGCCAGCGAGATCGTCGCCGGCGCGCTGCAGGACCACAAGCGCGCCACGATCATGGGCGCGCAGACCTTCGGCAAGGGCTCGGTGCAGACGGTGCGGCCGCTGTCGGCCGAGACGGCGCTGAAGATCACCACCGCGCGCTACTACACCCCGAGCGGCCGCGGCATCCAGGCGCGTGGCATCGTGCCGGACATCTTCCTCGACGAGACTTCCGACGGCAACGTCTTCGCCGCCCTGCGGGTGCGCGAAGCCGACCTCGAGCGCCACCTGCCCGGCTCGGCTGCCGCCGGCCCCGATGGCGACAAGGACCCCGCACGCCAGCGCGAGCGCGACGCCGCCCGTGCCCGGCTCGAAGCCGAGCAGGCGCGCACGAACCAGCCGCCGAAGCCGCTGCCCGAGTTCGGCAGCGCCGAAGACTGGCCGCTCGTGCAGGCGCTGAACCAGCTGCGCGGCCTGCCGGTGGTGGCCAGCAAGACGGCCGCCGAGCGCAAGGCCGAGGCAACGCCGGCGAAGTAGGCCGGACAAGCGCCACTTGCCCGCCCCGCACGGGCGCCAACCCCACACGGCCCGCCCGGCTTTCCCGGCGGGCCGTTCGCTTTCCCGGGCGCCTTCTTTTCCCGCCCGGCCGCGCGGCGGCGCGACTATGCTTCGCGGCCCTGCCTCGCCGCGCCCTGCGCGAAGCCGCCGCGGCCGACCGCTCCCCTCGATGGACCCCAAGCACCCCCTTTCCAGCCGCAACTTCCCGAGTGCCGAGGAAGAGGCGGCCGTCGCCGGCCAGCCCTCGCCGGCGCTGGCGCGTTATGCCGGGCCGGAGAGCGCCTACCGCCTCGCCTTCACCGACACCAACTTCCTGCTGCGCGAGGAACTGCGGCCGGTGCGCATGCAGCTCGAGCTGCTCAAGCCCGAGCTCGTGCAGCAGGAGCAGGGCGTGCAGAACACCATCGTCATCTTCGGCAGCGCCCGCGTCGTGCCGCCGGACGTGGCCGCCGCGGCCCTGGCCGAGGCGCGGCGTGCCGGCGACCCGGCCGGCGTCAAGCGCGCCGAGACGGCACTGGCGATGAGCCGCTATTACGACGAGGCACGCCGTTTCGCCGCGCTCGTCACCGAACGCTCGCGCGAGCACGAGACGCCGATCTACGTCGTCACCGGGGGCGGCCCCGGCATCATGGAGGCGGGCAACCGCGGCGCGCACGAGGTGCGCGGCAAGAGCGTCGGCCTGAACATCGTGCTGCCGCACGAGCAGGCGCCGAACCCTTACATCACGCCGGAGCTGTGTTTCCAGTTCCACTACTTCGCGCTGCGCAAGATGCACTTCGTGATGCGCAGCATCGCGCTGGTGTGTTTCCCGGGCGGCTTCGGCACCCTCGACGAACTGTTCGAGACGCTGACGCTGGTGCAGACGGGCAAGAGCCGCGCGCGGCCCATCCTGCTGTTCGGCCGCGAGTTCTGGGACAAGCTGATCAACTTCCAGCACCTCATCGACACCGGGATGATCAGCCCCGGCGACGAGCAGCTCGTGCGCTTCGTCGAGACGGCCGAGGAGGCGTGGGAGGTGCTGGCGGCGCACTACGGCTTCGACCTGCCGCCCACCGAGACCGGCGAGTTCGCCGACGATGTCTGAGCCCGCGATCGCCCCGCGTGTCTCGCTGATCGGCGCCCCCACCGACATCGGCGCCGGCATGCGCGGCGCGAGCATGGGGCCCGAGGCGCTGCGCGTGGCCCGGCTCGGCCCGGCGCTCGCCGGCCACGGCGTCGACGTGGCCGACCGGGGAAACCTGGCCGGCCCGCCCAACCCCTGGCTGCCGCCGGTGGAAGGCCACCGCCACCTGGCCGAGGTCGTCGCCTGGAACCGGCTCGTGCACGACGCCGTGTTCGCGGAGCTGCGCGCCGCCCGGCTGCCGATCCTGCTCGGCGGCGACCACAGCCTCGCGGTCGGCTCGATCAGCGCCGTGGCGCGCCACTGCCGCGACGCGGGCCGCAAGCTGCGCGTGCTGTGGCTCGACGCGCACGCCGATTTCAACACGAGTGCCCTCACGCCCAGCGGCAACCTGCACGGCATGCCGGTGGCGTGCCTGTGCGGGCACGGGCCGCGCGAGCTCGTCGAGATCGGGGGCTTCGGCACCGGCACGCCGATCCTGCAGCCGAAGGCCATCCGCCAGATCGGCATCCGCAGCGTCGACGCCGGCGAGAAGCGCTTCGTGCAGGCCGCGGGGCTCGAGGTGTTCGACATGCGCTACATCGACGAGAAGGGCATGCGCGAGACGATGGAGCTGGCGCTCGCCACCCTCGACGCGAACACGCACCTGCACGTCAGCTTCGACGTCGACTTCCTCGACCCCGAGATCGCGCCCGGTGTCGGCACCACGGTGCCGGGCGGCCCGAGCTACCGCGAAGCGCAGCTGTGCATGGAAATGATCGCCGACACCGGCCGCCTCGCCAGCCTCGACGTGATGGAGCTGAATCCGGCGCTGGACGTGCGCAACAAGACGGCCGTGCTCGCGGTGGACCTGATCGAGAGCCTGTTCGGCAAGAGCACGCTGATGCGAGATCGGCGCTGACGATCGGCGCTGACGTTCGCCGCCGGACATCGCCGCCGGACATCGGCGCCGGCCACGCGCAGCCGGGGCGGCAGCCGGCGCAAGCGGGCGCACCGCCGGCAACGGCCTGGTTCCCGCGTCGCTCTGGGGTGAGCACCCTACACGGCCTGGCCTGCCGACCGCCCCCGGCGCCCTTGCCGACGGCCACAATGCCGCGCATGGAGTTCGACTACGTCATCGTCGGGGGCGGCAGCGCCGGCTGCGTGCTCGCCGGCCGGCTGAGCGAGGACCCCGGCGTCACCGTCGCGCTGCTGGAGGCCGGCGGCACGGACAAGAGCGTGCTCATCCACTGCCCCGCCGGCCTGGCCGTGATGGCCAAGCAGAAGACCGTGAACTGGGCCTTCGAGACGGTGCCGCAGCCCGGCCTCAACGGGCGTCGCGGCTACCAGCCGCGCGGCAGGGTGCTCGGGGGCTCGAGCTCGATCAACGCCATGGTCTACATGCGCGGCCAGCCCGAGGACTACGACGGCTGGGCCGCCGCCGGCAACCCCGGCTGGGCCTGGGCCGACGTGCTGCCGTGGTTCAAACGCGCCGAGCACAACGAGCGCGGCGCCGACGCCTGGCACGGCAGCGGCGGCCCGCTCAACGTGATGGACCTCGTCAGCCCGAACCCGATCCTGCCGGCCTTCCTCGAGGCCGGCCGGCAGGCCGGCTACGCGCCCAACACCGACTTCAACGCGGCCACGCAGGAAGGCATCGGCACCTACCAGGTCACGCACCGCAACGGCGAGCGCTTCAGCGCGGCCAAGGCCTACGTCACGCCGCACCTCGGGCGGCCGAACCTGCACGTGCTCACGGGCGTGCGGGCGACGCGCGTGCTGTTCGACGGCCGCCGCGCCGTGGGCGTGCAGGCGCTGCGCGACGGCCAGGCCGTCGATGTGCGCGCACGCGCCGAGGTGCTGCTGGCCGCCGGGGCGCTGCAGTCGCCGCAGCTGCTGCTGCTCTCGGGCATCGGCGCACCCGACGAGCTGCAAAGGCACGGCATCACCGTCCGGCACGCACTGCCCGGCGTGGGCATGCACCTGCACGACCATCCCGACGTCGTGCAGGTCGTGCAGGCCCCGGCGGCCGCGTCCACGTTCGGCCTCACGCCAGGCGGCCTTTGGCAGATGCTGAAGGGCATCGGCCAGTGGCGCCGCGAGCGGCGCGGCCTGCTCACCACCAACTTCGCCGAGGCCGGCGGCTTCATCCGCAGCCAGCCCGGCGAAGCGACGCCCGACCTGCAGCTGCACTTCGTCGTCGGCAAGCTCGTCGACCACGGCCGCAAGACGGTTTTCGGCCACGGTTACTCGTGCCACGTCTGCCTGCTCAGGCCGAAGAGCCGCGGCAGCCTGAAGCTGGCCGGCGCCGACCCGCTGGCCGCGCCGCGGATCGACCCGAACTTCCTCGGCGAGCCCGACGACGCGGCGCGGCTCGTGCGCGGCTTCAAGCTGATGCGCCAGCTGCTGCAGCAGCCGGCCCTGGCGCGGCTCGGCGGCCGCGAATCGCCCACGTCGGCCGCGGCCACGAGCGACGCCGAGATCGAGCAGTTCGTGCGCAACCACGCCGACACCATCTACCACCCGGTGGGCACGTGCCGCATGGGGCCCGGGCCGCTGGACGTCGTGGATGCGCAGCTGCGCGTGCACGGTCTCGAGGGGCTACGCGTCGTCGATGCGTCGATCATGCCGAGCATCGTCAGCGGCAACACGAACGCCCCGGTGATCATGGTCGCCGAACGGGCCTCGGCGATGATCCGCGGCAGCCGGTACGCGCCCGCGCCGCGGCAGGCGGCCGCCGCGGTCGTCTAGCCCGGCGTCGGCGCGGCCGGCACGACGCCGGGAGTCACGCGGGCCAGCGGTCGTAGGCCCGCGCGCCGACGGCCTCGCCCCACAGGTCCACCTGCACCGCCTCGCCGGCGAAGGGGCGCACCGCCGCCTCGCCGCGCACGTAGCCGAGGCCGACGCAGCGCCCGGCGCGTTGGCTCCAGCCGGCCGAGCTCAGCTCGCCGACCGGCTGTCCACCGAGCGACACCGCCTCGCCGCCCCAGGCGTAGGCCAGCGGATCGTCGAGCACGAGCGTCACGAGCTTCTTGCGCAGCGGCCGGCCCTGGGCCGCCAGCAGCGCGTCGCGGCCGATGAAGGGCGCAGGCTTGTCCATCTTCACCGCGAACATCAGGCCGGCCTCGAGCGGCGTCTCGTCGGGGCCGAGCTCGGCGCCCCAGGCGCGGCGGCCGGCCTCGATGCGCAGCGCGTCGATGGCGTAGTAGCCGGCGTCCGCCAGGCCGCCCGGGCGCCCTGCCTCGCCGGACGGGCCGAGGCCCTCGCCGGCCTCGCGCAATGCCAGGTACACGTGCCGCGCCATCTCCACCGGCACGTAGAGCTCGAAGCCCGGCCCGCCCACGTAGCTCATGCGCGCCGCGCGCACGCGCGCATGCCCGAGGTCGATCTCCTTCGTGTGCGCGAACTTCAGCGCCGCCGGCGACAGGTCGTCCGGGCTCACGCGGGAGAGCAGCGCCGTCGCCTTCGGCCCCATCACCGACAGCACGCTCCACATCGCGCTCACGTCGGTGAGCACGGCGTGCTCGTGCTCGCCGATGTGGCGGCCGATCCAGTCGGCGTCGCGCACCGGCTGCGCCGAGCCGGTGACGACGAGGAAGCGGTCGGCCGCCAGCCGCATCACCGTGAGGTCGCTCTCGAAGCCGCCGCGTTCGTTGAGCATCGCGGTGTAGGTCATGCGGCCGACCGGCGTGTCCATCTCGTTGGCGCACAGCCGTTGCAGCACGGCGAGCGCGTCGCGCCCCTGCAGCAGCAGCTTGCCGAAGCTCGTCTGGTCGTAGATCGCCACGTGTTCGCGCGTCGCGCGCTGCTCGGCGATCACCCATTCGAGCCAGCCCGGGCGGCCGAGCGTATCCACCGGCCGCGCCGCCCCGGCGGGCCTGAAGTAGTTCGCGCGCTCCCAGCCGTTCTTGCTGCCGAACTCGGCGCCGCGCTCGCGCAGCAGGTCGTACAAGGGCGACGTGCGCAGCGGCCGCATCGTCTGCAGTTCCTGGCGCGGCCAGCGCATCGCGTAGTGCAGGCCGAGTGTCTCGCCGGTGCGCTCGGCCAGCGCCTTGCGGTTGGCCATGAACGGCGCGAAGCGGCGGATGTCGACGTCCCACAGGTCGCCGGGCGCCTCGCCGCCGGCGATCCACTCGGCGATGAGCCTGCCCGCGCCGCCGCTGTTGGCGATGCCCGCCGAGTTGAACCCCGCGCAGACATAACAGCCGCGCAGCTCGGGCGCCTCGCCGAGGAGGAAGTTGCCGTCCGGCGTGAAGCTCTCGGGGCCGTTGAGCAGCATCTTCACCTTCGCCGTCTCGAGGCACGGTGTGCGGTGCATGGCGTTGGTCATCAGGATCTCGAACTGGTCCCAGTCCTCGGCCAGCAGCTGGAACTGGAAGGTGCTCGGGATCGGCTCGACGCGCCAGGGCTTGGCCTGCGGCTCGAAGCCGCCCATCACCAGGCCGCCGACCTCCTCCTTGTAGTAGATGTAGCCGTCGGGGTCGCGCATCACCGGCAGCATCGGGTGCACGCCATCGATGCGGTCGGTGACGATGTAGAAGTGCTCGGCCGGGTACAGCGGCACCGTCACGCCGGCACTGCCGCACAGCGCGCCGAACTGCCGCGCCCACTGCCCGGCGCAGTTCACGAGCACCTCGCACTTCACGTCGCCCTCGGCCGTGCGCACGCCGCGCACGCGCTCGACGCCGCCGCGCCGCTCGGTGAGCACGCCCGTCACCTCGATGCCCTCGAGCAGCTTCGCGCCGCCGTTGCGCGCCCCCTTGGCCAGGCTCATGCACAGGTCGGCCGGGTTCGCCTTGCCGTCGCCCGGGATCCAGATCGCGCCTTGCAGGTCGTCGGTGCGCATCACCGGCCACAGGTCGCCGGCCTCCTTCGGCGTGATCAGCTCCACCTCGACGCCGAAGCTCCTCGCCAGCGCCACCTGGCGCTTCAGCACCTTCATGCGCTCGGGCGTGCGCGCGACGTTGACGCTGCCGCATTGCTTCCAGCCGGTGGCCAGGCCCGTCTCCGCCTCGAGCCTGGCGTACAGCTCGATGCCGTACCTGCTCATGCGCGTCTGGTTGCGGTTCGGCCGCATCTGGCCCACCAGCCCCGCGGCGTGCCACGTGGTGCCGCTCGTCAGCTTGCCCTGCTCGAGCAGCAGCACGTCGGTGAGCCCGAGCTTCGTCAGGTGGTAGGCCGTCGAGCAGCCGGCGATGCCGCCGCCGACGATGACGATGCGGGCTTGGCTGGGCAGGGTCATCCCCGCAGGCTAACGCGGCGGCGACACCCTCGCCATCGGGACTGTCGGCGGAAGGGAACGGCGTGGATCAGCGCCCGGCGCCCGCCATGCGCACGTTCAGCTCGAACGCCGCACGCAGGCCGTCGATGCGCGCGATGCCCTTTCCGGCGATGTCGAACGCGCTGCCGCTGGCCGGCGTGCTCACCGGCACCGGCAGGCCGCCGTGCAGCGTGACGCCGCGCTCGAAGCCCATGAGCTTCATCGCGATCTGGCCCTGGTCGTGGTACATCGAGACCACGGCGTCGAAGTCACCGCGGCGTGCGGCGATGAACACGGTGTCGGGCGAGAACGGCCCGCGCGCATCCAGGCCCTCGGCCTGCAGCGCGCGCACGGCCGGCTCGATGACCTCGATCTCCTCGGTGCCGATGCTGCCGCCGTCGCCGGCGTGCGGGTTGAGGCCGCTCACCGCGATGCGCGGCCTGGCGACGCCGGCGCGCTTCAGCGCCGCGTCGATGATGTGCACCGCCTCGCGCACCGCGGGGCCGGTGATGAGCGGCGCCACGTCGCGCAGCGGCACGTGCGACGTGACGCGCGAGGTCCAGAGCTCGCCGGTGATGTTGAACTCGCAGACGAAGCCGGGCACCGCCAGCGCCTCCTGCAGGTAGCGCAGCTCGTCCTCGTGCGTCATGCCCGCCAGGCGCAGGCTGTGCTTGTTCAGCGGCGCGAAGACGATGCCCTGCACCGCGCCGCGGCGCGCCGCGGCGCTGGCGAGCTCCAGCGAGCGCAGCGCCGCCCGGCCGGCCTCGGCCGAGGACTGCGCACGCGGCGGCAGCACGCCGCCCAGCGCGTCGTCGGCGAGCCACGCGATGGCGTCTCCCGCCGGCATCGGCGCATCGGCTGTCGCCACGCGCTGCACCGGCAGCTTCGCGCCGGCCACGCGCTCGCCTTCGCCCAGCACCAGCGGGTCGGCGATCAGCAGCAGCTCGGCCGCGGCGCGCACTGCCGTGTCGGCCAGCAGCTTCACGCCCATCTCGGGGCCGACGCCGCCGACGTCGCCCAGCAGGAAGGCGATGCGCGGGCGCATCCGCGTGCCGGCCTGGGCCATCACTGTCCCTCGGCCTTGATGCCCGCGTCGCGCACCAGGCGTCCGTAGCGCTCGAACTCGCTGCGGTTCATCTCGGCGAACTGCTCCGGGGTCATCAGCTGGATCTCGCCGCCCAGGCCCTTGATGCGCGCCGCCACCTCGGGCAGCTTGAGTGCCGCGGTCAGCTCGGCGGCGAGGCGGTCGACCACCGGCTTCGGCGTGCCGGCGGTCACGTACATCGCGTACCAGGTCTGGATGTCGGCGCCGCTCACGCCCTGCTCGGCGAGCGTGGGCACGTCGGGCAGCTCGGCGCTGCGCTGCGGCGTCGTGACGGCCAGCGGCCGGAACTTGCCGCCCCGGATCTGCGCCATCGCCGAGCTGGTGGTGTCGAACATCATCTCCACCTGGCCGCCGATGATGTCGATGTGCGCCTGCGCGCTGCCCTTGTACGGCACGTGGATCGCCTTCGTCTTCGTCGAGAGGGTGAACGCCTCGCCGACGATGTGCTGCGTGCTGCCGATGCCCGAGCTGCCGTACTTGATGCCGCCGGGGTTGGCCTGCATCGCGGCGAGCAGCTCCTTCACGCTCTTGTACGGCGACGAGGCGCTCACCACCAGCACGTTCGGCACGATGGCCACCAGCCCCACCGGCTGCAGGTCCTTCAGCGGGTCGAACTTCAGCTTGATGAGGTGCGGCGCCACCGCCTGGCCGGTGTTGGTGGCCAGCAGCAGCGTCGTGCCGTCGGGCGCGGCCTTGGCGGCGATGTCGGCGGCGATGGTGTTGCTGGCCCCCGGCCGGTTCTCGATGACGATGGTCTGCTTGAGCGCCGGCGCCATCTTCTCGGCCAGCAGGCGCGCCAGGATGTCGGTGCCGCCGCCGGGCGACGCGCCGACCATGATGCGCAGCGGCCTGTCGGGCCAGCCCTGCGCCGCGGCGGCCAGCGGCCACGCACCGGCGACGGCCAGCAGCGCGGCCGCGGGGCCGGCGGCCAGGTGCCGCAGGCAGCGGCGACGGGAAACTCGGGGGGATGGCTGCATGCGTCTGTCTCCTTGTGTCGTGCGGGCCGGCGCCGCGATGTGCGGCCGCCGTTCGGCCCGCCACGGCCTGCCCGTCCGAGCCGGCAGCGTAGCGGGCCACGTCATGCACATCCAATCGAGATTGCAGAACGTGCGATCACAATTGCGGTATGAAGCGCCCGGCCTCCAAACCGCCGCGGCCCGTGGCACGTGCCGCGACACCACGCAGGCCGGCCCTGGCAGACGGCCCTGCGCTGATGCGGCTGCGCACGCGGCAGCTGCTGCTCGTCGCGCGGCTCGGCGAGGAGCACCACCTCGGCCGCGCCGCGGCGGCGATGGGCATCAGCCAACCGGCGGCCACGCGGCTGCTGCACGAGATGGAGGACGTGCTCGGCGCGCGGCTCTTCGAGCGCGGCGCGCGCGGCATGTCGCCCACGGCCAGCGGCGAGGTGCTGGTGCGCTACGCGCGCCAGGTGCTGAACGATTTCGGCGCCGCGCGGCGCGAGCTCGCCGCCTTCGCCGCCGGGCTGCACGGCAGCCTGCGCGTGGGCAGCGTGCCGAGCGCGATGCCCGACCTCGTGGCACCCGTGCTGGCGCGGTTCAAGATGGAGCATCCGCGCGTGGCCGTCGCGGTGACGGTGGCCACCAGCGACGTCATCGTGCCGCTGCTCGCGCGCGGCGAGGCCGACCTCGTGCTCGGCCGCCTCGGTGAAAGCCATGGCGACGACGAGTTCGACGCCGTGCCGCTGCTCGAGGAACCCCATGCCGTGGTGCTGCGCAACGGCCACCCGCTGCTGCAGGCGCAGCCGGCGGCCGGCGTGGCCCCGGGTGCGAGCCTGCGCCAGGCACGCGCCAGGCGTGCATCGCGCGGCACGCCGGACAGGCCCGTGAGCGAACGACCCGACCTGCGCGAACTGGCGCGCTGGCCCTGGGTCGTGCAGCCGCCCGGTTCGCCGCAACACGGCCGGTTCGTCGCGCTGATGCGCGAGGCCGGCGTGCAGCGCCGGCTCGACATCACCGAGACCGCCTCCACGGTGGCGACGACGGCACTGCTGGCCAGCAGCGACATGCTGGCCGTGATGCCGCAGTCGCTGGCCGCGCACTACGCGCGGCTGGGCGTGCTGGCGGTGCTGCCGGTGGCGCTGCCGATGCGCGTGCCGGCCATCCACCTCGTGCGCCGCCGCGCGCGCGAGCCTTCGCCGACGGTGGCCGCGTTCGTCGAGCGTGTCGTGCAGCACGCGCGGTCCCTCGGCCAGGCGACCTGGCAGGGCACCGGGCCGCCCTCCCCCGGCGGCGGGAACCTGTCGCGAACGTCCGGCCCCCGGGGGTTTGTGGCGTGACCGTTTGGCCGCATGATCGCGACCCACTGCGCCCTCGAAGCGGCGCGAGAAGAGCCTGCCCCGTGAGCCCTCCCCCGAACCCACCCCCGCCCGGCGCCGACGACGGCGCCACCTTCATGAACCACACGCTGCCCATCGGCACGATGGTGGGCGGCCTGCAGATCACCGGCCTCATCGGCGAAGGCGGCTTCGGCATCGTCTACCTCGCCTTCGACACCACGCTGCAGCGGCAGGTGGCGCTGAAGGAGTACATGCCGAGCTCGCTCGCGTCGCGCACACCGGGCACCGCCGACATCTCGGTCAAGTCGCCGAAGTTCCTCGACACCTTCAACGCCGGCCTGCGCAGCTTCGTCAACGAGGCGCGGCTGCTCGCGCACTTCGACCACCCTTCGCTGGTGAAGGTGCACCAGTTCTGGCAGGCCAATCGCACGGCCTACATGGTGATGCCCTACTACCAGGGCCCGACGCTGAAGTCGCACGTGGCCACGCTGGCCGCCGCCGGCCGCCGGCCCGACGAGGGCATGCTGCGCGGCTGGCTGAACCCGCTGCTCGATGCGCTCTCGGCGATGCACGCCGAGAACTGCTTCCACCGCGACATCGCGCCGGACAACATCCTGCTCACGAGCAACGGCCCGCTGCTGCTGGACTTCGGCGCCGCGCGGCGCGTCATCAGCGACATGACGCAGGCGCTCACGGTCATCCTGAAGCCCGGCTACGCGCCGATCGAGCAATACGGCGACGTGGCGACGATGACGCAGGGCCCGTGGACCGACCTCTACGCTCTGGCCAGCGTCGTCTACTACTGCATCACCGGGCACTCGCCGATCACCTCGGTCGAGCGGGTGATGGGCGACCCGCTGCCGCGCCTGGCGCGCGTCGCCGCCGGCCAGTACAGCAGCACCTTCCTCGCCGCCATCGACGCCGCGCTCGCCGTGCGCCCG
>JAHCKS010000053.1 GCA_026125665.1 Rubrivivax sp. | reverse complement strand
GGCCGAACAGCGCGAAGCGCTCGGGCCGGAACGGATGCAGGTCGAGCTGCGGCGTGCGCCCGGCCACCAGCGCGGCCACCTCGCGCCCGGTGCTGGCGGCGGCGCACATGCCCACGTGGCCGTGGCCGAAGGCGAGCCAGGCGTTGGCCGCGCCGGGCGCGCGGCCGATCACCGGCAGGCTGTCGGGCAGGCAGGGCCGGTGGCCCATCCAGCGGCTGACGTTCGAGGTGTCCAGCTGCGGGAACAGCTGCCGCCCCTTGGCCAGCAGCACGTCGGCCCGCGCCCAGGCCGGCGGCGCGGCGAGGCCGGCGAACTCCACGGAGCCGGCCAGCCGCAACCCCATCGCCATCGGGTTGACCATCAGGTTGTCCTCCACCGCCATCACCGTGTGCACGAGCGCGAGGTTCGCACTGTGCACCGTGACGTGGTAGCCGCGCTGCGACTCGAGCGGCACGCGCACGCCGAGCGCGCGGGCCAGCGGCGCCGACCACGCGCCGGCGGCGACGACGACGCCGTCGGTGGCGAGCCTGTCGCCGCCTGCCCCTCCAAGCGCTGCGCCGCCCTCCCCTTCGCCGTTCTTCAGCCGCAGCGCCCTCACCTCGCGTGCCGCGCCGCGGCCGCCGAGCTCGAAGCCGGCCACTTCGGCCTTCAGGTGCCGCGCGCCGTCGCGCAGGCACTGCGCGTGCAAGGCCTTCACGAGCGCCGAGGGGTCGGGTGTCGAGCCGTTCTCCGGCGCCAGCAGGCCGAAACGGAAGCGCCCCTGCAGGTCGGGCTCCAGCGCCCGCAGTTCCTCCTCGCCCACCTCGCGCAGCTCGACGCCGAGCGTGCGCCGCAGGTTCATGCCCCAGGCCCAGCGCGCTGCGGCCTGCGGCGACGAATAGACATACAGGCAGCCCGTGCGTCGCACCAGATGCTGCGCGCCGGCATGCTGCACCAGCGGCCCGTAGCAGTCGAAGATCGGCGCCAGCAGGGTGCGCAGCGCACCGGCGATGCGCACGACCTCTTCGCGCGAGCTGTGGCGCAGGAATTGCGTGAGCCATGGCAGCACGCGCGGCAGGTACGGCCAGCGCACGGTGAGCGGCCCCAGCGGATCGGCCAGCCAGCGCGGCACCTGCTTCCACAACCCCGGCATGCCCACGGGCAGGCAGGCACTCGGAGAGAGGGAACCGGCATTGCCGAACGAGCAGGCTTCACCCGCGTCGCGCGGATCGACGAACGTGACGCGGTGGCCGTCGCGCTGCAGCCAGGCCGCGGTGCACACGCCGACGATGCCGGTGCCGATGACACACAGATGCACGGGAACGCGACCTCGCTTCCGCCGCGAAGGCGCCGGTGCCGGGACGTCCGCCTGCCTGCCGCCCCTGCCGCACGTTCGCTCGCGGGGCCCGATTGTGTGCTCACGCGCGGTCGCGCCACGCGCGGCCCCTGGTGTGCCACGCACCCGCCTAGTGCCTATCCCGATAGCGGCGAAGACACGCGGGGCTAGCATCCCGCACAACCCCATCAGGGGTATCCCTAAGTGGCGGCCGCGCCGCCCCTTCTCATCTCGCCGCCAGCGGCGACCCGGAGGTTTGACATGACTGAACGCGAACTGCGCGCCTTGATCGAGAAGGTGCGCGAGGGCCGCCTCGAGCGCCGCCGCTTCATCCAGCGCGTGGTGGGCCTCGGGCTCACGGCGCCGATGGCCAACATGCTGCTGATGAGCCAGGGCATCGCGCAGACGCCGGCGCCGCTCGCCTACAAGCCCACCAAGCGCGGCGGCGGCGGCACGCTGAAGCTGCTGTGGTGGCAGGGCGCCGTGCACCTGAACCCGCACTTCGCCGGCGGCACGAAGGAGCAGGACGCCACGCGCATCTTCTACGAACCGCTGGCCGGCTACGACGCCGAAGGCAACCTGTTCCCGCAGCTGGCCGCCGAGATCCCGACGCGGCAGAACGGCGGGCTGTCGGCCGACGGCCGCAGCGTCACGTGGAAGCTGAAGCGCGGCGTGAAGTGGCACGACGGCAAGGACTTCACCGCCGACGACGTGGTCTTCACCGCCAAGTACGCCGGCGAGCCGGCCACCGCGACGGTGACGGTGGCCACCTACAAGGACATCAAGGTCGAGAAGGTCGACTCGCACACCGTGCGCGTCACGTTCCCGAAGCCCACGCCGTTCTGGGCCCAGGCGCTGTGCGGCACGCAGGGCATGATCCTGCCGCAGCACCTGTTCGCCGAATACATCGGCGCCAAGTCGCGCGAGAACCCGGTCAACCAGAAGCCGGTGGGCACCGGCCCGTACAAATTCGTTGACTTCAAGCCCGGCGACATGCTGCGCGCCGAGGCGAACACGGGCTACCACGTCGCCAACATGCCGCACTTCGACGCCGTGGAGGTGAAGGGCGGCGGCGACGCGATCTCGGCCGCGCGTGCGGTGCTGCAGACCGGAGAATACGACTACGCGTGGAACCTGCAGGTCGAGGACGAGATCCTCAAGCGCCTGGAGGCCGGTGGCAAGGGCAAGGTGGCGATCACGCCCGGCGCCAACATCGAGTTCATCATGCTGCAGTACTGCGACCCGTGGAACGAGGTCGAGGGCGAGCGAGCGCACGCCAAGAGCCGCCACCCGGCCTTCCAGGACAAGGCAGTGCGCGACGCGATGGCCGTGCTCGTCGACCGCAAGGGCGTGCAGGACTTCATCTACGGCCGTACCGGCGTCGCGACGGCGAACTTCCTGAACAACCCGTCGCGCTTCCGCAGCCCGAACATGAAGTTCGAGTTCAACGTCGACAAGGCCAACCAGATCCTCGAGGCCGCGGGCTGGAAGAAGGGTTCGGACGGCATCCGCGCCAAGGGCAACACGAAGCTGAAGTTCGTCTACCAGACCTCGGTCAACCAGCCGCGGCAGAAGACGCAGGCGATCGTCAAGGACGCCTGCGCCAAGGCCGGCATCGACCTGGAGCTCAAGAGCGTCACGGCGGCGGTGTTCTTCGGCGGCGACTTCGCCAACCCGGACACCTACCAGAAGTTCTGGTGCGACATGCAGATGTACACGACCACGATGACCCAGCCCGACCCCGAGGTCTTCATGAACCAGTACACCTCGGACGAGCTGGCGCAGAAGGCCAACAAGTGGGCGAGCCGGAACATCAGCCGCTGGCGCAGCGACGAGTACGACAAGGTCTTCGCGCAGGTGCAAAGCGAGCTCGACCCGGTCAAGCGCGCGGCGATGATCATCAAGCTCAACGACCTGGTGTGCAGCGACAACTACATCATCCCGGTCGTCTTCCGCCCGCGCGTGTCGGCCGCCGGCACGCGCATGGTGGCGCACCTGTCGGGCTGGGACAACGACACCTGGGCGCTGTCGCACTGGTACAAGGAGGCGACCGGCTGAGCGCGCACCGGCCTCGAACCGCTCGAGGCCTGAGGCCCTGAGGCCTGCCGAGGGGGGCGTCGCGTCCACCAGCGCGCGGCGCCCCTCGCTCGCACCCGTAGACACCCGAAGACCGGCTTCCCCCGAGCCGAGCGTGCCCCCTTGCTCCAGTACGTCTTCCGCCGCCTGCTGATCGCCATCCCGAGCCTCATCGGCATCAGCGTCGTCCTGTTCACCGTGCTGGCGCTGGCGCCCGGAGACCCGTTCGAGGAACTGGCCACCAACCCCAGCGTGCCGCCCGAGGTGCGGCTGGCGCTGCGCCAGCAGTTCGGCCTCGACGACCCCGTCTGGCAGCGCTACGGCCACTGGGCGCTGAGCATGCTGAAGGGCGACTGGGGCTTCTCCTTCGTCAGCCGCATCGACGTCGACACGCTCATCTTGCAGCGCCTGCCGGTGACGATCGTCATCATCGGCGCCTCGCAGATCCTGGCGCTGCTAGTGGCGCTGCCGGTGGGCGTGCTGGCGGCCGTCCGGCCCTACTCGTGGTTCGACAAGGTCGCCAGCACGCTCGCCTTCATCGGCTTCTCGCTGCCGACCTTCTTCACCGGCGTGCTGTTCATCCTGTTCTTCAGCATCTACCTGGGCTGGCTGCCGTTCGTCTTCCGCGCCGACATCCCGGGCTCGGGCCTGCCGTGGATCTGGGAGCACGTCAAGCAGAGCATCATGCCCATCACCGTGCTGGGCCTGGCCCAGGCGGCGAGCTGGATGCGCTACATCCGCAGCTCGGTGCTCGACGTCATCCGCCTCGACTACGTGACCACCGCGCGCAGCAAGGGTCTGACCGAACGCGTCGTCATCAACAAGCACGTCGTGCGCAACGCGCTGATCCCGGTGGTGACGCTGATCATGCTGCAGCTGCCGCAGCTCTTCGGCGGCGCCATCGTCACCGAGCAGATCTTCCGCATCCCCGGCATCGGCAGCCTGCTCATCGACGCCATCCAGCGCAGCGACACGCCGGTCATCATGGCGGTGACCTTCGTGCTGTCGGCGCTCGTCATCCTGTTCAACCTGCTCGCCGACGTCATCTATGGCTGGCTCGATCCCCGCATCAGCTACCGGTGACGGCGCCGCCGCGCCCGAGCTCGGCAAGGCCATCGCCAGCGTGTCGCCCTGGCGCGAGGCGTGGCGGCGCTTCAAGCGACACCGGCTCGCCTACTACAGCCTGTGGGTGCTGGGGCTGATGGTGCTGGCGGTGCTGCTCGGGCCGCTCGTCTACAAGGTCGGCATCAACGACATCGACTTCCAGGCCCGGCTCGCCGGGCCGAGCCCGAAGCACCCGCTGGGCACCGACGACCTCGGCCGCGACATCCTGGCGCGCATGCTGTACGGCGGGCGCATCTCGCTGGCCGTGGGCTTGGCGGCGATGCTCATCGCCATCGTCGTGGGCGTCATCATCGGCGCCATCGCCGGCATGGCGCGCGGCTGGATCGACGCGGCGCTGATGTGGGTGACCGACCTCTTCCTCAGCCTGCCGCAGCTGCCGCTGCTGCTGCTGCTGATCTTCCTGTTCCGCGAGCCTCTCAAGCAGATGTTCGGCATCGAGGTCGGCGTGTTCCTGCTCATCGTGCTCGTCATCGGGGGCTTTCGCTGGATGCCGGTGGCGCGGCTGGTGCGCGCGCAGTTCTTCAGCCTGCGCGAGAAGGAGTTCGTCGAGGCGGCGCGGGCGCTGGGTGCCTCCACCTCGCGGCAGGTGGTGCGGCACATCCTGCCCAACAGCCTGGGGCCGGTGATCGTCGCCGCCACCATCGACGTCGCCGCGGCCATCATCGCCGAGAGCACCTTGAGCTTCCTCGGCTTCGGCTTCCCGCCGGACATCCCGACCTGGGGCCGCATCCTCTACGACGCGCGCGACTACATGGACCTCGCCACGCACTGGGTGGTGTTCCCGGGGCTGGCCATCTTCCTCACGGTGCTGACGATCAGCTTCATCGGCGACGGCCTGCGCGACGCGCTCGACCCGAGGCGGGTCCTGTAGATGGCTCTCCTCGAGATCCAGGGCCTCAAGACCCACTTCCACACCGACGACGGCTGGCTGCACGCCGTCGACGGCGTGGACCTGACCATCGACGCCGGCCAGACGGTGAGCGTGGTCGGCGAGAGCGGCTGCGGCAAGAGCGTCACCGCCAAGACGGTGATGAAGCTCATCGACATGCCGCCGGGCAAGATCGTCGCCGGCCGCGTGCTGTGGCAGGGGCGTGACCTCGTGCCTCTCGGCCCCTCGGAGATGCAGAAGATCCGCGCCAAGGAGATCGCCATCATCTTCCAGGAGCCGATGACGAGCCTGAACCCGGTGTTCACGGTCGGCGACCAGATCGCCGAGAGCGTGCGCCTGCACGAGGGTCTTTCCAAGCGCGCGGCGATGGAGCGTGCCATCGAGATGCTGCGCCTGGTGAAGATCCCCACGCCCGAGCGGCGCGTGCGCGAGTACCCGCACCAGTTCAGCGGCGGCATGCGCCAGCGCGTGATGATCGCCATCGCGCTGGCCTGCAATCCGAAGCTGCTGATCGCCGACGAGCCGACCACCGCGCTGGACGTGACGATCCAGGCGCAGATCCTCGACCTGATGCAGGAGCTGAAGGACCGCCTGGGCATGGCGGTGATGCTGATCACGCACGCCATGGGCGTCGTGGCCGAGGTGGCGCAGAAGGTGGTGGTGATGTACGCCGGCCAGGTGGTCGAGGAGGCGCCGGTGGCCGAGCTCTTCGCGCGCCCGAAACATCCCTACACGCAGGGGCTGATCCGCTCGATCCCGCGCATCGACCTCGCGGCCACGCACAAGGCGCGGCTGGAGGCGATTCCCGGCACCGTGCCCAAGCTCATCGAGCCGGCGCCGGGCTGCCGCTTCGCGGCGCGCTGCAAGTACGCCGAGGCGGCGTGCCTGGACGCGACGCCGCCGCTGCGCGCCATCGCGCCGACGCACAAGGTGGCGTGTTTCCTGGCGGAGAAGACATGAGCGCGCAGGGCATCGCGGGCGCCGCCGCCGGGCCGCTGCTGAAGGTCGACAGCCTCGTCAAGCACTTCCCGGTGCGCGGCGGCATCCTGCGCCGCGAGATCGGCCGCGTGCACGCGGTGGACGGCGTGAGCTTCGACATCGCCGCCGGCGAGACGCTGGGCGTCGTCGGCGAGAGCGGCTGCGGCAAGAGCACCACCGGCCGCTGCATCCTGCGCCTGATCGAGCCCACCTCGGGCGAGGTGTGGTTCGAGGGCAAGAGCGTCACGCGCGCCGGCAAGGAGGAGCTGCGTGCGCTGGCGCGCGACATGCAGATCATCTTCCAGGACCCGTACGCCAGCCTGAACCCGCGCATGACGGTGGGCGCCATCATCGGCGAGGCACTGATCATCCACAAGCTCGCGCCGACGAAGCAGGCGTTCGAAGACCGCATCGTGCAGCTGCTGGAGACGGTGGGCCTCTCGGCCGACCACATGCGCCGCTACCCGCACGAGTTCAGCGGCGGCCAGCGCCAGCGCATCGGCATCGCGCGCGCGCTGGCGGTGGACCCCAAGCTCGTCGTCTGCGACGAGGCGGTGAGCGCGCTGGACGTGTCGATCCAGGCGCAGGTGATCAACCTGCTGGAAGACCTGCAGGGCCAGTTCAACCTGACCTACATCTTCATCGCGCACGACCTGTCGGTGGTGGAGCACATCAGCGACCGCGTCGCCGTGATGTACCTCGGGCGCGTGGTCGAGATCGCGCCGGCGAAGGACCTCTACGCCAAGCCGCGCCACCCGTACACCGAGGCGCTGCTGTCGGCGGTGCCGATCCCCGACCCGCAGGTCAAGCGCACGCGTGTGCGGCTGCAAGGCGACGTGCCGAGCCCGCTGCGCCCGCCGCCGGGCTGCCACTTCCACACCCGCTGCCCGATCGCGCAGAGGGGGCTGTGCGACAAGGAGCGGCCGGAGCTGAAGGACGTGGGGCCGGGGCATCGGGTGGCTTGCCACTTGCGAAGCTGAGGGCCGGCGAGGCGTTCTCGCCGGTCGTGGCGGGCAAGGCCGCGGGCGGGAGAGCGGCGGGGCACATATGCGGCGGTCGGCCCGGAGGGCCGACTCCCCTGCGCTGCTCGGTCTTGTGGCCCGCACAGCCCTTTGCCGCCACGAGCTGCAGAGGATGCCGCGCAGAGATGTCAGACCGGTCCGACAGCCCCCCGGCATCCGCACTGACGCGACCGGCGCGCGCAGCGCGGCTACGATGCCCTCGCCGCCGCGCTCCGCAGCCTCCTCACTGGATCAACCCGTTCTTCAGCGCGTAGTACGTGAGGTCGCTGTTGGACTGCAGCTTGAGCTTCTGCAGGATGCGCGTGCGGTAGGTGCTGACGGTCTTCACGGAGAGGAACATCTGCTCGGCGATGCGGCCCACCGTCTCGCCCTTCGCCAGCCGGAGGAACACTTGCAGCTCGCGTTCGCTCAGCCCTTCGTGCGGCGGCTTGTCGCCGGCGCTGCCGCCGACGCCATCGGCCAGCAGCTCGGCCACGGCGGGCGTGATGTAGCGGCGGCCGCGCGCCACGGTGCGGATGGCGGTGGCGATCTCCTCGGGCTCGCATTCCTTGTTCAGGTAGCCGGCCGCCCCCTGGCGCAGCAGCGTCGTGGCGTAGTGCGCCTCTGGGAAACCGCTGAGGATGAGCACCGGCAGGTCGGGGTGGCGCGCCTTGATCGCCGCCAGCGCGTCGACGCCGCCCTGCTCGGGCATCGACAGGTCCATCAGCAGCACGTCCACCTCGCCGCCGCGCACGATCTCCAGCGCCTCGCGGCCGTTGCTCGCCTCGGCCACGACGCGGAAGTCCACCTCGTCGGCGAGAAACTGGCGCAGCCCCGAGCGCACGATGGCGTGATCGTCGACGATGCCGATGCGGATCATGCGCGCGCTCCGGGGCGGGATGCAGGGCAGCGGGTGCCGTACCGCGCGAGTGTACGAGGCCGGCCATGAAGGCTGCGCGCGAGATCCGGCTGCTGTGGCAGGCGCCGCTGTCGTATCGGCTGGCGCTGCTGCTCGCACTCGCGCTCGCGGCGGGCGTCTTCGCGGCCACCGAGTTCGCGCACCGCGTGGACCAGCAGCTCGAAGCCAGGCGCGAGGCGGCCATCGAGACGCGGCTGCTCGTCGGCAAGGCGCGGCGCCTGGTCCTGACGATGGAATCGGCGCAGCGCGGCTACATGCTCAGCGCCCGCCTCGAGTACCGCCAGCCCTACGACGAGGCGCGCGCACAGACCGAGCCGCTGCTGAAGGCGCTGCACGAGCTGGGCGAGCGCATGCCGACGCACCGCGAGAGCCTGCGCCAGCTGGTCGAGGCGACGAAGGGCCGCGCATCCGAGCTGGCCGAGGTGATACGCCTGTTCGAGGCCGGCGAGCGCGACCGCGCGCTGACGCTGACGCTCACCGGCATCGGCCGCGAGCAGATGGAGCGCATCGACAGGATCGTCGACGACGTCGTGAGCCGGGAGGACGCCGCCGCGGCGTACGTGACCGGCGAGCGCGAGCGCGTGCGCGCCGCGACGCTGCTGTCGGTGGTGGCGCTGCTGGCGCTGTGCCTGGCCGCCGTGCTGGCCGCGGTGCGCCAGGGGCGCGAGCGCGAGCGCGAGCGCGCCGCGCACGTGCTGGACCTGCAGGCCGAGCGCGACAAGCTCGAAGGCGAGGTGACGCGCCGCACCGGCGAGCTGACGGCGCTGGCCCGCCACCTGCAGACGGTGCGCGAGGACGAGCGGCGCCACCTGGCGCGCGAGCTGCACGACGAGCTCGGCGGCCTGCTCACCGCCGCCAAGCTCGACGTGGCGCGCATGCGCAAGCGCCTGCAAGGCGCCGCCCCCGAGGTGCTGGAACGCGTCGCGCACCTCGGCCAGACGCTGGACGCCGGCATCGCGCTGAAGCGGCGCATCATCGAGGACCTGAGCCCCTCGTCGCTGGCCAACCTCGGGCTGCAGCGCACGCTGGAGATCCAGTGCGCCGAGTTCGCCCGGCGCGCCGAGCTGCAGGTGGAAAGCGACATCGCCGACGTCGGCCTCGGCGACGAGCGGGAGCTTGCCATCTACCGCCTCGTGCAGGAGGCGCTGACCAACGTCGCCAAGTACGCGCGCGCCACGCGCGTGCAGGTGAGCCTGGCCCGCGAAGGCGAACACGTCTGCGTGCAGGTGCGCGACAACGGCGTCGGCTTCGACCCGGCACGGGCGCCCGACGGCGCACACGGGCTGGCCGGCATGCGCTTTCGCGTGCAGTCCTGCGGCGGCGAGTGGCTGCTGCAGTCCGCGCCCGGCGAGGGCACGCTCGTGCAGGCGCGCCTGCCGGCGTGAGCGGCGGCGCGCGCGCCCCTGTGACTGCGCCGATGCGGCCTCGTCCTACACCGCGCCGGCGCCGGCGCGCCTAGACTGGGGCACATCGTTCCCACCTCCCGGCCGCCGTGGGCCGGGTCGTCCCGCCGGTCCGCCATGTCGCGCCTGAGCGTCTTCGTCGTCGAGGACAGCCCCACCATCCGCCAGAACCTGATCGCCACGCTCGAGGAGATGGCCCCGGTGGACGTGGTCGGCTTCGCCGAGGACGCCGACGGCGCCATCGCCGAGCTGGCGCGCAACCCGCCGCCGTGCGACCTGGCCATCGTCGACGTGCTGCTGCGCCGCGGCTCGGGGGTGGACGTGCTGAAGGCCCTGCGCGAGCGCGGCAGCCCGCTTCGGCGCGTCGTGCTCACGAACTACGCCACGTCGCTCGTGCGCGAGCACTGCCTGGCGCTTGGCGCCGACCGGGTGTTCGACAAGTCGGGCGAGGTCGAGGGCCTGCTCGCCTACTGCGAGTCGCTCGCCGAAACGCGGGCCTGAGCGCCGCGCGGCGCGCGCCCTTCGCTCCGCCCCGCCCTGACGGCTCCTACGCGCCGATGGCGCGCTGTCCTACAGCACCGGTCGGTGCCGGCCGACTGATCCGGGCCCGGCCCGCCGGCACATTGACGACACGGATCTCGCAACCCGCGAGCCGAGACCCAGGAAGGAGAATGTCCATGACCATCCATCCGACGACCCGTTCGGTGCCGCTGACAGCGCTGGCCGCGGCGGTGACCGCCGTGGCGCTGCTTGCCGGCGCCGGCTGCAGCGTCATGCGCGACCAGCAGACGGTCGGCACCTACGTCGACGACAGCGTGCTGACGACCCGCGTCAAGGCCAAGCTGGCCGACAACTCGGTGGTCAGCTCGCTGGCGCTGTCGGTCGAGACCTTCAAGGGTGTCGTCCAGCTGACCGGCGTGGCCAAGACGGTCGAGGAGCGCCAGACGGCCGAGCGGCTGGCGCGCGAGGTCTCGGGCGTCGTCGGCGTGCGCAACGACATCCGCGTGAGCGGCTGATCGCACGCCGACGCCTCACGCGGATCGAAAACGCAGGCCAGCCGCCGGGCTGGTGCCCGCACACCCCATCACCCACACACAGGAGCAACGAGATGCGCAGGACCCTCCAACACATCGCCGTCACCACGGCCGCCGGACTCGCGATGGCCGGTGCCGCCTTCGCCGCGCAGGCCGCGAGCCCGTCCGTGCGCATGCACGACCAGCGCGCCGCGTCGGCGCAGGACGTCGTCGTGCGCAGCGGCGGCGCCAGCGTCGAGGACTTCGCCGCGCTCAACCGCGAGGCTTCGGACTACTCGCTGAAGCTGATCACGGCAGCCAAGGGCAGTGGCGCCTACCTCGCCGACGTCGACGTCGTCGTGCGTGCGCTGCCGTCCCTCGAGCCGGTGCTCGAGCACCGCACCGAGGGCCCGCTGCTGCTGGCCACGCTGCCGCCCGGGCGCTACGAGGTCACGGCCACCTACGGCCAGGTGCTGCCGGGCGCGTCGATGACGCAGCGGCGCATCGTCACCGTGGGCTCCGGCCTGACGCAGATGGTGATGTACTGGGAGACCGGCGACCAGGTCGCGGCGGAGTCGCCAGGGGCGTATCGCACGCACGACGTGCGCTGACACGCCAGGGCAGGCGGCGCGCCCGCGGTGACCCGCGAGCGCGCCGTTTCGTGTCCGGTGGCAGGTGTCGGTGTGTCGTTCGGCCCGTCTCTGCGCGTCAGACCTTCGCGCACATCGGCACGCTCGAGGAGTGCGCCATCTGCGCGGCATGCGCGGCCGAGGCGGCCTCGCTCGCGGCGAGGCTGTGGATGGTGCCGGCGAGGCCGAACGTCACGACGAAGGCCATGGCCAGCGAGAGGAGGCGGTTGGACAGGCTGCGGTTCATCGTGGGCTCCTTCGGCCGGCAGGCGGCATTCGATCGTGGACTGCGGCGCATGATCGGCATGCCGCGCCGGCGGCGCCAGCGGCGTGCGACGAACTGCGGCGCAGGCGGGACGAGCGGCGCAGGCGCCGGACGGCGCGCGCGCCGCAGGCGGCGGCTCGTGCCCAGGCCGGCGGCGGGCATGCCCCGGCGCGCGCCGCGCGTTCCGGCGGGACACGCCGCGACATGCAGCGCGACACGCGCCACCTGCGGCGACGAAGCTGCGGTCGGCCCCGGCGGGGCCGTCACGCCGGCGAAGGCCCGGGCCCGCCCGTCCCTCCAGGCGGCTGCGACGCGCCGTCGCCCGTCGGCACGGCGGGCGCCATCGGCTTGGGCGCAGGCGCGGGTGCGGCCTGCTCGACCACCACCGTCACCGTGACGTCCATGCCGAGGTAGGCGTCGGCGGCGCCGGTGAAGCTGCCGACCAGCGGCGCCGCCTGCGACGGGTCGCGCGCCACCGCGACGCGGATGAGGTTGCGCCCGCCGACGATGGCGTTGGTCGGGTCGAACGGCAGCCAGCCGGCACCCGGCAGGTACACCTGCACCCACGCGTGCGTGGCGCCGCCGCCGACCATGCCGCCGCCGCCGACGAGCAGCGCCTCGTCGTACAGGTAGCCCGAGACGAAGCGCGCGGCCAGGCCCACGCTGCGCACCGCCTCCATCATGAACAGCGCGAAGTCGCGGCAGCTGCCGCGCTTGAGGCGCAGCGTCTCCGCCGGTGCCCGCGTGCCCTCCTCCTCGCGCACCTCGTAGGCGAACTGCTCCTTGATGGCGCGCGTGATGGCGTCCAGCAGCACCAGCGTCTCGTCGGTGTCGGCGGCGCGGCGCACGTCGTGCACCCAGGCATCGACCTCGCGGCGCGGGTCGGGATAGTGGCGCTCGATCAGCCGCGCGAGGTCGGGGATCTCGGAGCGGTCGTAGCTGAAGGGCAGCCGGTTCGCGTAGGGTTCGACGACGCCGACGTCCGGGTCGGCCGGGTAGAGCTCGGCGACGAAGGTCGACTCGAACGTCAGCTGCGCCGCCGGCGCAGCGAAGGTCGCCACCAGCACGGAGTTCGCGAACACGTCGTGCACCCAGCGCACGCTGGCCGGCGGGTCGATCACGAGGCCCGTGTCGAGCAGCCGCAGGTCGTGGCTGTCGCGCGGCCGGCACATGAAGCGGTGCTCGCCCAGCTGCACCGGCTCGCGGTAGCGGTAGACGGTGCGGTGCGTGACGCGCAGGCGCAGCATCGGTGGCGGTTCCTCGTGTTCGCGCCGCAGCGGGCGCGGCCGGGGATGCTAGTGCACGCGCCCGCGCGTCCTCGCGCCGGCGGGCCGGCACCTCAGGGGTGCAGCACCGGCAGGCGCGACAGCGCCGCCGGCACCTGCTCGGCACGCAGCGGCGGCGAGAGCAGGAAGCCCTGGCCGGCCGGCACGCCCAGCGCGCGCAGCTGCGCCAGCTGGCCCTCGGTCTCGATGCCCTCGGCGACGACCCGCTTGCCGAGCGAGACGCCGAGGTTCATCACGGCGCGCACGATCTCCACGTTCTGCGGCTTGCTCTCCATCTGCATGACGAAGCTGCGGTCGATCTTCAGGCTGTCGATCGGCAGCGTCGAGAGATAGGCGAGCGACGAGTAGCCGGTGCCGAAGTCGTCGATCGACAGCCGCACGCCGAGCTCGCGCAGGCGCTGCATCGCGAGCACGGCCTGGTCGAGCTGGCCCATCAGCGTGGTCTCGGTGATCTCCAGCGCCAGCTGCGCCGCCGGCACGGCATGCCGCGACAGCACGTGCTGCACGTGCGCGACGAAACGCGCCTGCTGCAGGTCGCGGCCGGAGATGTTGACGTGCATCGCCAGGCCGCGGAAACGCGGGTCGGCGCGCTGCCACTGCGCCAGCTGCTGCACGGCGTGCTCGACGACCCAGGCGCTCAGCGCCTCGATGTGGCCCGACTCCTCGGCCAGCGTGACGAAGACCTGCGGGGGGATGGCGCCACGCTCGGCGTGCACCCAGCGCGCCAGCGCCTCGAAGCCGTAAAGGCGCCACGGGTCGAGCTCGTAGATCGGCTGGAACACCACGTTCAGCTGCCCGGCGCCGATGGCGCGCCGCAGGTCCGCCTCGAGCGCCAGCTTGTCGGCGATGCGCTCGTGCATCGCCGCGGCGAAGGCGAACACGCGGCCGCGGCCGGCGTCCTTGGCCGCGTACATCGCCAGCTCCGCGTCGCGCAGCACCTCGTCGACGCTGCGCGGGCCGTCGCTGCTGACGGTGACGCCGACGCTCGCGCCCGGCAGCAGCTCGGTGCCGTGCATGACGAGCGGCTGCGTCAGCGCCGCGAGCAGGCCGCGCGCGCGCAGCGGCCCCTCGGCGGCCGCGTCGGCGCCTTCGATCAGCACGGCGAACTCGTCGCCGCCCAGGCGCGCCACCAGGTCCTCCGCCGCCACGGCTTCGGCGAGCCGGCGTGCCACCTCGCGCAGCATGTGGTCGCCGGCGATGTGGCCGAGGCTGTCGTTGACGAGCTTGAAACGGTCGAGGTCGAGCAGGATGACGGCGAAGGGTCGCCCCTCCCGCCCTTGCGCAGCCCGGCCACGCTCCACGGCCACCGCCAGCCGCTGCTCGAAGAAGTGGCGGTTGGCCAGGTCGGTGAGGCTGTCGTGGAAGACGATGTGCTGCAGGCGGCTTTCGGCCAGGCGGCGCGAGCTGATGTCGTGCACCTGGTAGATGAGGCAGGTGCCGGTCTGCCCGGGGTCGTCGAAGTGGCTGCATTGCAGCGAGACCCACAGATCCGTGCGCTCCGTGCGGTCGGCGCGTTCGCCGCCTTCGGCCTTGCCACCCAGTCGGCTGCGTTCCGCGGCACCCCGTTCGTGGCCGTTGCGCGTGATGAGCCTGAGCTCGATGCTGAACGAGCGCTCGCGGTGGCGCAGCACCTCGGCCGTCTGGCGCTCGAACAGCTCGGCGTCGCCGGCATGCAGGTGCGCGGCGAAGGCACGGCCGAGCAGTTCCTCCTCGGGCGCGCCGAGCATCGCGGCGAGCGCATGGTTCACCTGCATCAGCCGGCCGGCCGGGTCGACGATGGCCATGCCGGCGGCGGCGTGCGTGAAAGCGGCGGTGAAGCGCTGCTGGTTCACGCGCGCGTCGCGTTCGGCCTGGGCGATGCGCGCCTCCTGCGCGCGCCGCTCCCACTCCTGCCGGTTCATCGTGTAGCGCAGCAGCGTGACGATGGCCAGCGTGGCGACCGCCCCCACCACCATCACGGCCACGCCGAACTGCTGCGTGTTCAAATGCACGAGCCCGGCCACCGCCGCCGCGGCCAGGTACAGCGCGGCCACCCACGCATAGCCGGCCCACCAGGCCTTGAGGTCCAGCGGGCGCCGCTGCTTGACGGCCAGCAGCGCCGTCAGCGGCAGGGTCGAGAAGACGAAGTACAGCGGCGCCACGGCCACCAGCGCAGCGAAGACGGCGGCCATCGGCTCGATGCCGAAGGTGCCGAACTGCGCCGCCAGGGCCACCTGCGCGTGCCCGGCGACGAACATCGCGGTGGCTCCGGTGGCCGGCGTGGACAGGCGCGGCGCCAGCCGGCGCGAGGCGCGCGCCGCGCCGATGAAGCCGTCCACCGCCGCGGCGAGCACGGCACCGGCAGGTCCGGTGGCCACCAGCAGCGCGAAGATGAACAGGTCGCTGACGGCCACCGCGTGGCTGGTGCGCGGGATGAGCACCGGGAAGCTCGCCGCGAGCGCCACCAGCACGAGCCCGACCAGCACCTCGCCCAGCCGCCACGCCGGCTCGGCAGCGAGCGAGGCCACAGCCCACGCCGCACAGGCGCCACCGATGGCCACCAGCAGCAGCCAGTAACGCAGCGCGGTCGGGCGATAGTCGTAGAAGTGTGCCTGCCGGAAGCGGCGCAACGAGCGCTTCATCGTCCCCAACGACGTCGGCACGCGCTCCGTCGTTCCCGGCGCGGCCCCTTCTCGTGTCTGTCTCGTGTCTTGTGCGAAGCGGGGCGATTCTCGCTGCGCGAGGGTGCAGGCCGGGGCTGCCCCCCTAGAACGTCGCCTCTGCGCCAGTTGCCCGTCGGGCGCGGCGCGGCGAGAAGCCGGCGGCGCGCCCTGCGCACCGGCGGGCGAGGGTCACTTCAGGTCACGGCCGATGGCCGCGGAACACATCGTCGAAGCGCGCCAACGGGTCGGGCGATTCGGTGACGATGAACCCCTCGGTGATGATGAATCCTTCGGTGATGATGAAGCCCTCGGCGAGCACGAAGCCCTCGGCCGGCATCACGCCCTCGGTGATGATGAAGCCCTCGGTGATGATGAAGCCCTGGCTCAGCACGAGACCGTCGGCCACCAGCGCGCCGTCGGCGCGCCACTGCAGGCCATTGGCGAGCGTCGTGCCGACGCCGGCGCGCACGCGTGCCGCGAGCTCGGGCACCGGCGTCAGCAGCACGCGGCCGGCGGCCGCCGACGTGGGCGCCTCGGCCAGCGCGTCGAGCAGGCGCACGCCGGCGGTGAGCAGCACCTGCGGCGGCGCCTGCGTCTCGACGATGGCACCGCCCGGCGCACCCACGGCCCGCCGAATGCCGAACAGGCCCCGTGGTGGGGCTTCGTGCTGCCGGCCCGGCGAGCGAACGTCGGCCCGCAGCACGAACGGCCGCGCCCACACGAGCCCGGGCTCGTAGACCGGCTGCCACTGCTCGAACAGCGCCGGCCCGCCGACGAGCCGGTTGCCGCCCACCGTGACCATGCCGCTCCATGCGAAGCTGCGGCCGCCGAGCGTGCTGGCGGGCAGCGGCAGCATGCGGCCCGGCGCGAGCAGCGGGTCGCCGGCGCGCAGGCGCCCGTGCGCGATGGCGACGCCGATGTCCTTGCGCAGCGCCTGCGCCAGGCGCACGGCGCCTTCGAGATTGACCTGGCCCGTGCCCTGCCCGAGCAGGTTGGCGCCGGGCAGCGGCTCGGCCGCGTACTGCAGGATCGCCTTCACGAGTGCGGGCGTCAGGCCCGGGTTGGCCTGCAGCAGCACGGCCGCCGCGCCGGCTACCACGGGGGCCGCCACCGACGAGCCCGACAGCCACATCAGCGTGCGCCGCGGTGTCTGTGTCGCGCCGGGCACGAGCGCCAGCTCGGGATAGGTGCGCGCGAGCAGGTTCCACCCGGCGGACGTGCCGCTGTCGTCGGCGGCGAGCGGGCCCACCAGGCGCTGGCCCGGCGCCACGAGGTCGGGCTTGAGCAGGTTGTCGGTCCACGGACGGCCGTTGGCGAACCGCCAGGCGCCCCGCGTCGGCCCGCGCGAGCTGAAGCCCGCGACGACGTCGTCACCGCGCTCCGGCGTGCCCTGCGGGTTCGCCGCGCCGACGGTGATGACCGACGGGTCGTGCCCCGGCGAAACGATGGCGCCGTACTGCGCCTGGCCCGCGGTGTTGCGGCCGTGGTTGCCTGCCGCGGCAACGACGACGAGGCCGGCCGCGCCGGCGCTGCGCGCCGCCACGGCGAGCGGGTCGACGAGGAACGACTCGGTCGAGTCGGCACCGACGCTGAGGTTGAGCACACGCAGGTCACCGTGCCGCTGCGCGCGCCGGATCGCCCAGTCGATGCCGGCGAGCAGGTCGGCCATGCGGCCGACGCCCCGTTCGTCGATGACGCGTACGTCGTGCAGGTCGGCGCCCGGCGCCACGCCGGCCGTGTCGGCGCCGGGCCACATCGTCGCGTCGCCGCGGCCGGCGGCGATGCCGGCGACGAACGTGCCGTGGCCGTGCGGGTCGGCGGCGTGCCGCGCGGTGCGCAGCGCCTGCATGCAGGCGTGGAACGCGGCGGACACCGAAGGCGGCAAGGGCGGGGCGGCCGGCGCGTCGGGGCCGTGGTCGTTCGGCCGCCGCTCGGCCAGCGCGGCGGCGAGCCCGGGGACCACGCCGTCCAGCAGCGGCCGCACCAGCGGCGAGAGGTCGAGGCCCTTGCGCCAGCCGCCCTCGGGCAGGCAGCGACCGAGCGTCACGAAGTCCACGCGCGTGCGCACGCGGCTCGCGCCGGACGCATCGGCGAAGCTCAGGTGAGCGGCGTCGATGCCGGAGTCGAGCACGGCGATGCCGACGCCGCGGCCGTCGAGCCCGTGCCGGTGCCCGCCCTCGGTGGCATGCGGGGCCAGCGCGGCACCGGCGCCGACGGTGGCCTGCACGAGGCTCGGCGTCGTCTGGCGCACGGTGGCGCGGTCGGGCACGACCTTGCGCACGTCGTCGCGGGCGGCGAGCGCGGCGAGCGCGGCCTCGGGCAGCATCGCGGCGAGGGCGCGCACGCTCAGGTAGTTGTAGTGCACCGAGCCCCCCGCCGCGACGATGGCCCGGCGCAGCGCGGCGAGCTCGGGGTCGCTGCTCGCGGCAAGCACCAGCACCTTGACATGCGGCTGGCCGCCGACCTGGCGGCGCCAGGTGGTGGCCGGCGACGCGGTGCCCGGCCTGGAGGCCCGCAGCTCGGGAGCCAGCTTCGCGGCGGGCCCTGCGTCCGCCGGGGCCGACCGCGCTGTGGCGCTCGCGTGGCCGGCCCACGCCAGCATCGCGCAGGCGACGACACGTGCTGCGAGGCCGGTGCCTCGCCACGTCGAACCGATCATCTTCTTCCCTTCGAGTCGAGACGCAGCGGGCCCGTCCCATCCGGGCCCGGCCCGCGTCGATGCCGTGCGCGCAGCACGCGCGGTGCACCTGGAGCGCGGGCCTTTGCGCTGGCCTGGCACTGTGCGTGCCCGGCGCCCTGCGCGATCGGCGGAATCGAAGGGGCCGCGGGGGGCAGTTCCGGCTATCGCGGCCGTTAGGTGTTGCCGGTTGTTGCGTGGCCGCCCGGTACCGTGTCATGCCACACGGCGGGCCGCCCCGGCGGCGCGGCTCGCGCCGCGAACGGGTGCATGCGTGCGCGCACCGATGCACGGCCTCGCGCCGGCCGCGCGGCCGCCGGCGCCCAGGACGTCAGCCGCGCAAGGCGGCCCAGCGAGCGAGCACGCGGTGCATCTGCTCGACGCCGTCGGTCAGTGCCGCCGGCCCCGGCTGCAGGATGTCGCAGGACTTGATCTCGTGCAGCTCGAGCGCGCGCACCGCCGGCACCTCGCTCCAGCCGGCGCGCGCCGCCACCTTCTCGGGCCGGAACTTCTTGCCGCACCACGAGCCGAAGATCACCTCGGGCGCGCGGCGCACCGGTTCCGCGGCATCGGCAACGACGCGGTCGCTCCCCATCGCCTGCGCGGCCAGCTCGGGGAACACGTCGTCGCCGCCGGCAACGGCCACCAGCTCCGACACCCAGCGGATGGCACTGATCATCGGCTCGTCCCACTCCTCGAAGTAGACGCGCGGCCGGCGCGGCCAGTGCGCCGCCGCCGCGGCGATCTCGGCGTGGCGTGCCCGGCACCGGGCGATCCACGCCTCGGCACGGTCCTGCGCATCGACCAGGGCCGCCACCAGCCGCAGCGTGGCGAAGATCTCGGCCACGCTGCGCTGGTTCGTCACGAGCACGTCGAGGCCGGCGCGGATGAGCTTGTCGGCGAGCGCCGCCTGCATGTCGGAGAAGCCGATCACGAGGTCGGGCTCGAGCGAGACGATGCGGTCGATCCTGCCGTCGAGGAACGAGGAAACGCGCGGCTTCTCCTGCCGCGCCTGCCTCGGGCGCACGGTATAGCCGCTGATGCCCACCAGCCGCTGCTGCTCGCCGAGCAGGTACAGCCACTCGGTCGTCTCTTCGGTGAGGGCGACGATGCGCTGCACGCCGCGCACGGGGGCGGAAGGGTTCACGTCACGGGCTCCGGGATCGTGCGCATGGTATCGGCGCAGCGCCCATCGGCGCACCGTGGCGGCCGCCGCGTCGGGCCCGGCCGATATACTCGCGCTTTACCACCAGGGCTCGCGCACATCGCCTCGTTCGAAGCGGCGTGCGGGGCCGGCTGCAATGACCAAGTTCGTCTTCGTCACCGGCGGCGTGGTGTCCTCGCTCGGCAAGGGCATTGCGGCGGCCTCGCTGGCAGCGATCCTCGAATCGCGCGGCTTGAAGGTCACCCTCATCAAGCTCGACCCGTACCTCAACGTCGACCCGGGCACGATGAGCCCGTTCCAGCACGGCGAGGTCTTCGTCACCGACGACGGCGCCGAGACCGACCTCGACCTCGGCCACTACGAGCGCTTCATCACCACGCGGATGAAGCGCAGCAACAACTTCACCACCGGCCAGATCTACAAGAGCGTGCTCGAGAAGGAGCGCCGCGGCGACTACCTCGGCAAGACGGTGCAGGTGATCCCGCACGTCACCAACGAGATCCAGGAGTTCGTGCTCAAGGGCGCCAACGCCGCGCCGGTGGACGTGGCCATCGTCGAGATCGGCGGCACGGTGGGCGACATCGAGAGCCTGCCCTTCCTGGAAGCGGTGCGGCAGATGAGCCTGAAGCTCGGTCCGAGCAACTTCGCCTTCGTGCACCTGACCTACGTGCCCTTCATCGCCGCGGCCGGCGAGCTGAAGACCAAGCCCACGCAGCACACGGTGCAGAAGCTGCGCGAGATCGGCATCCAGCCCGACGTGCTGCTGTGCCGCGCCGACCGCACGATCCCCGACGACGAGCGCGAGAAGATCAGCCTGTTCACCAACGTGCCGCTGCACGGCGTGATCTCGATGCCCGACGTGGACACCATCTACAAGGTCCCGCGCGTGCTGCACGAGCAGGGGCTGGACGAGCTGATCTGCATGAAGCTGCAGCAGCTCACCAAGCCCGCCGACCTGAAGCGCTGGGACAACCTGGTGCACGAGGTCGAGCACCCGCGCGGCACGGTGCGCATCGCGATGTGCGGGAAGTACACCGACCTCTCGGACAGCTACAAGAGCCTGAACGAGGCGCTGCGCCACGCCGGCATCCACAACCACGCCAAGGTCGAGATCGAGTACGTCGACGCCGAGACGCTGACCGCGGCCAACGCCGCGGTGCTGGGCGCCTTCGACGCCATCCTCGTGCCCGGCGGCTTCGGCAAGCGCGGCATCGAGGGCAAGATCGTCGCCGCGCGCTACGCCCGCGAGCACGGCGTGCCCTATCTCGGCATCTGCCTGGGCATGCAGGTCGCCACCATCGAGTACGCGCGCCACGTCGCCGGGCTCGAGGGCGCCAACAGCACCGAGTTCGAGCCGGGCTGCAGGCACCCGGTCATCGCCCTCATCGAGGAGTGGCAGGACCGCGACGGCAGCATCCAGAAGCGCCACGCCGGTTCCGACCTCGGCGGCACGATGCGCCTGGGCGCGCAGAGCTCCGACGTCAAGCCCGGCACGCTGGCGCACGAGATCTACGGCCCGGTGGTCACCGAGCGCCACCGCCACCGCTACGAGGCCAACGTCAACTACCTCGAGCCGCTGCAGAAGGCCGGGCTCGTGATCAGCGCGCTGACGCAGCGCGAGCGGCTGACCGAGATCGTCGAGCTGCCGCGCGACGTGCACCCGTGGTTCATGGGCGTGCAGTTCCACCCGGAGTTCAAGAGCACGCCGTGGGCCGGGCACCCGCTGTTCACGAGCTACGTGAAGGCCGCGCTCGAGCTCAAGGCGCGGCGCGCGAAGTCCGGCGGCAAGCCGCCGATCAAGGTGGTCGCCTGAGCACGGCACGCGCGAGACGATGAAACTCTGCGGTTTCGACGTCGGCCTCGAGCGGCCGTTCTTCCTCATCTCGGGCCCCTGCGTCGTCGAGAGCGAACAGCTGCAGATGGACGTGGCCGGGCGCCTGAAGGAGATCACCGGCGCGCTCGGCATCCCGTTCATCTTCAAGAGCAGCTACGACAAGGCCAACCGTTCCAGCGGCACGAGCTTCCGCGGCCCGGGCATGGAGAAAGGCCTGGAGATCCTGGCCAAGGTGCGGCGCGAGCTGAAGGTGCCCATCCTCACCGACGTGCACGACGAGTCGCAGATCGCCGAGGTGGCCGCCGTCGTCGACGTGCTGCAGACGCCGGCGTTCCTGTGCCGGCAGACCGACTTCATCCGCGCCGTGGCGCAAAGCGGCAGGCCGGTGAACATCAAGAAGGGCCAGTTCCTCGCCCCGCACGACATGAAGAACGTCATCGACAAGGCCCGCGCCGCGGCGCGCGAGAAGGGCCTGCCCGAGGACAGCTTCCTCGCCTGCGAACGTGGCGCGAGCTTCGGCTACAACAACCTCGTCTCCGACATGCGCAGCCTCGCCATCATGCGCGAGACGGGCGCCCCGGTCGTCTTCGACGCCACGCACAGCGTGCAGCTGCCCGGCGGCCAGGGCACGAGCTCCGGCGGCCAGCGCGAGTTCGTGCCGGTGCTCTCGCGCGCGGCCATCGCGGTGGGCATCGCCGGCGTCTTCATGGAGACGCACCCCGACCCCGCCAAGGCACTCTCCGACGGGCCGAACGCCGTGCCGCTGAAGCACATGCGCGCCCTGCTCGAGCAGCTCGTCGCGCTCGACCGCGTCGTGAAGCAGCAGCCGCTGCTCGAGAACGACTTCTCCTGCTGAGACCTGCCCATGCCCGTTGCCTACATCGTCGTCGAATCGAAGATCACCGACCCCGAACAGTTCAAGAAGTACATGGCCGCCGCGCCGGAGATCGTGCGATCGTTCGGCGGCGAGTACCTCGTGCGCGGCGGCCGCATCGACGTGCTCGAAGGCTCCTGGACACCGCCGCGGCTGACGGTGCTGCGCTACCCGAGCTTCGAGGCAGCGAAGCAGATGTACGACAGCCCCGCCTACGTGGCCGTGCGCAGGCTGCGCGCCGGCGCCACGGCCGTCTTCAACATGGTGCTCGTCGAAGGTGTCGACGCGCCGGTCTGAACGCCCCCTGTCACAGCAACGAAGGAATCCTGTTCCGTGAGTGCCATCGTCGACATCGTCGGCCGAGAGATCCTCGACAGCCGCGGCAACCCCACCGTCGAGTGCGACGTGCTGCTGGAAAGCGGCACGATGGGCCGCGCCGCGGTACCGAGCGGCGCCAGCACCGGCAGCCGCGAGGCGATCGAGCTGCGCGACGGCGACGCGGCCCGCTACGGCGGCAAGGGCGTGCTGCGCGCCGTGGAGCACATCAACACCGAGATCAGCGAGGCGGTGATGGGGCTGGACAGCTCCGAGCAGGCCTTCCTCGACAAGACGCTGATCGAGCTGGACGGCACCGAGAACAAGAGCCGGCTCGGCGCCAACGCGACGCTGGCCGTCAGCATGGCGGTGGCGCGCGCCGCGGCCGAGGAGTCGGGGCTGCCGCTGTACCGCTACTTCGGCGGCATGGGCCGCATGCAGATGCCGGTGCCGATGATGAACGTCATCAACGGCGGCGCGCACGCCAACAACAACCTCGACCTGCAGGAGTTCATGATCCTGCCGGTGGGCGCGCCGACCTTCCGCGAAGCCGTGCGCTACGGCGCCGAGGTGTTCCACGCGCTGAAGAAGCTGATCGACGGCCGCGGCATGAGCACCGCGGTGGGCGACGAAGGCGGCTTCGCACCGAACGTGCCCGGGCACGAGGCCGCCATCCAGCTCATCCTCGAGGCGATCGAGAAGGCCGGCTACACCACCGAGCAGGTGGCGATCGGCCTGGACTGCGCCGCCAGCGAGTTCTACAAGGAAGGCCGGTACCACCTGGAGGGCGAAGACAGGATCCTGACGGCCGCCGAGTGGACCGACATGCTCGCCACCTGGTGCAGCAAGTACCCCATCGTCAGCATCGAGGACGGCATGCACGAGGGCGACTGGGAAGGCTGGGCGCACCTCACCGCGACGCTCGGCAAGAAGGTGCAGCTCGTCGGCGACGACCTCTTCGTCACGAACACGAGGATCCTGAAGGAAGGCATCGACAAGGGGATCGCCAACTCGATCCTCATCAAGATCAACCAGATCGGCACGCTCAGCGAAACCTTCGCCGCCATCGAGATGGCCAAGCGCGCCGGCTACACCGCCGTCATCAGCCACCGCAGCGGCGAGACCGAGGACAGCACGATCGCCGACATCGCCGTGGGCACCAACGCGCTGCAGATCAAGACCGGCTCGATGAGCCGCAGCGACCGCATCGCCAAGTACAACCAGCTGCTGCGCATCGAGGAAGACCTCGGCGAGATTGCCGCGTATCCGGGCCGCAGCGCCTTCTACAACCTGAGGGCGCCCGGCTAGAGCGCAGCGCACGCCGCCGAGCCCCCGCCCCGATGCGCCCGCGCTGGCCCTGGTCGACGATCGCCCTCACCGCCGCGGTGGGGGTGGTGCAGGCCGACCTGTGGCTCGCGCCCAGCAACATGCCGCAGGTGTTCTCGCTCGAGCGGCAGCTTGTCGGCCAGCTCGAGGTGAACCGTGCCGCCGAGGAGCGCAACCTGCGCACCGCGGCCGAGCTCGCGGACTTCCGCGAAGGCCTCGAGATGGTCGAGGAGAAGGCGCGGCGCGAGCTCGGCATGGTGAAGCCCGACGAGATCCTGGTGCGCGTGACGGCGCGCACGGCCGGCCCGCCGCCGGGCGCGACGACTCCGGCGCCTGCGGTGGCCCCCGCCTCCTCGCGGCCCTGAATGGACGCAGCCGGCCTGCCGGCGCTGCTGCAGGCAGCGGCCCCGCTGCTGGCGGCCGCCTTCACGCTGTGGGGCAGCCCGGTCACGTGGCTCGAGATCGTCGCCTTCGTGCTGTCGCTGGCGATGGTGGCGGCGAACATGCGCGTCAACCCCGTGGCCTGGCCGCTGGCCATCGCCGCGTCGGTGCTCTACGCGCTGCTCTTCGCGGCGAGCCGCCTGTACGGCGAGGCGCTGCTGCAGCTCTTCTTCATCGCCGTCGCGTTCTGGGGCTGGTGGCAGTGGCTGCGTGGCCGCGGCGCCGACGGCGGCGCGCTCGTCGTGCACCGGCTCGCGCCGCGCGGCCGCTGGGTGCTGGCCGCCGGTGTGCTCGTCGCGTGGCCGCTCGCCGGCTTCACGCTCGGCCGCTTCACCGACAGCGACGTGCCCTTCGCCGACGCGCTGGCCACGGTGGCCAGCGTCGCCGGGCAGGTGCTGCTCGGCCGCAAGGTCATCGAGAACTGGCTCGTCTGGCTGGCGGTGAACGTGTTCAGCGTCGGCCTCTTCGCGTGGAAGGCGCTGTGGCTGACGACGCTGCTGTACGCGCTGTTCGCCGTGCTCAGTGTGGCGGGCTGGATGGCCTGGCGGGCGCGCCTGGACGTGACGCGGCGCCCGGGCTGAGCGCGGACCCCGGCACCGCGGCGCAGTGGCGGACCGGCGAGCACGCCCGGCGCCACCGCGCGCGCGAGAATGCGCCGTCATGCTCGATCTGCCTGCAGGCCCCATCGCCCGCGCGCGCCGCATCGCCATCGTCGGCGCCGAAAGCACCGGCAAGACGACGCTGGCGCGCGAGCTCGTCGCCGCGCTCGCGGGCGACGGCGAACGGGTCGCGCTCGTCGGCGAGTGGCTGCGCGAGTGGTGCGATGCCGAGGGCCGCACGCCGCGCCGCGACGAGCAGCACGGCATCCTCGTCGAGCAGCACCGGCGGATCGACGCTGCCGCCGTCGGGCACGACTGGGTGGTGTGTGACACGACCGGGCTGGCGACGCATGTCTACAGCGAGCTGCTGTTCGACGACCGCTCTCTGCTCGCGCCGGCGGTGGCCGGCCACCGCGGCATGGCGCTGACGCTGCTGACGGCGCTCGACCTGCCGTGGGTGCCCGACGGCCACCAGCGCGACGGCGAACACGTGCGCGAGCCGGTGGACACGCGGCTGCGCGCGGTGCTCATGTCGCACGGCATGCCGTTTGCCGTCGTCGCCGGCCACGGGCCGGCGCGGCTGGCTCAGGCACTGGCCGCGCTGCGGCCGCTGCGTGCCGCCGCGAGCCCGGCGCACGGGCCGCGGCCCGCCTCTGCCACCGCGGGCCTCTTCACGGCACCCGGCCGGCGCCGCGCGTGGATCTGCGAGTGCTGCGTGCCCGAGGCCGAGGCGGCGCTGATGCGGCGTGGCAACTGACGGCAGCGCATCGATGCTGCCGCCGGCGCGCCGCCAATCACGCGTCCGGTTCCGGCCGGCGCGCCGGTGCGGCCCGGGCGACGATGCCGCCCGTCATGCGAGCCGTTCGCCTCCCTTCGCCCACCGGCGCGTCGCCGATGCCTGAGGCCGCGCCACCCGAGCCCGCCGGCCACGCTGCGTCGGCGTCGGCGCCGGCGCCGGCGAGCGCCGCCGCGCACGGGTTGCCGCACACCTTCGCACCGCTCGCCTGGGCCAACCTCTCGGCCCAGGCGGCCGAGCAGATCAGCCTCGCTGCGGTGCCCATCGTCGCCGTGCTGGCACTCGGCGCAGGCGCGCGCGAGACGGGGCTGCTTGCGGCGGCGCAGAGCCTGCCGTTCCTGCTGCTGGCGATGCCGTTCGGCCTCGTCGCCGACCGCGCGTCGCGCCGCGGCCTGATGATCGCCGCCGAAGCCACGCGCGTGGTGGCGATGGCCCTGCTGGCGCTGCTCGTCTTCGCCGCGCCGGCTGCCGGGCTCGGGCCGGTGTGGATGCTCACGGCGCTGGCGATGCTCGGCTTCGTCGGCGCGGTCGGCACAGTGGCCTTCAGCGTGGCCGCGCCAGCGATGGTGCCCTCGCTCGTGCCGATGGAGATGCTGGCGCGCGCCAACGGCCGCCTCGAGCTGGCACGCAGCCTCGCCTTCGCCGCGGGGCCGGCGCTCGCCGGTGCGCTCGTGGCCGCCGCCGGAGGCAGCGGCGCGTTCGTGCTGGCGGCGGCATTGTCGGTAGCCGCGGTGGCGTGGCTGCGGCGATTGCCGGCCGACAAGGCCGCCGTTCACGTCGGCGCCGGCCGGCGCGCGCCGCTTGCCGAGCTCGCCGAAGGCGCCCGCTTCGTCTGGCACCACCGCTGGCTGCGGCCGGTGCTGCTCACCGCCGTCGTGTGGAATGTCGCGTGGATGGTGCTTCAGGCCGCCTACGTGCCGCACGCGATGGGCCACCTCGGCCTGGGCGCCGGCGGCGTGGGCGTGACGATGTCGCTCTATGGCCTGGGCATGGTGCTCGGCGCGCTCGCGGCGCCGCGGCTGATGGCGCGGGTGCCGTTCGGCGTGGCCATCGCGCTCGGCCCGCTCGTCTCGGTGGCAGCCGCGTTCACGATGGCCGCCTCGCTCGCGTGGCCGACCCCGTCGCTGGCGGCACTTTCGTTCTTCCTCTTCGGTGCCGGGCCGATCGTCTGGACCGTCAGCTCGACGACGCTGCGCCAGTCGCTCACGCCGATGGCGATGCTCGGCCGCGTGTCGTCGATCTTCCTCACCGCCAATGCGGGCGCACGGCCGCTCGGCGCGGCACTCGGCGCCGGCGTCGCGGCGCTCGCCGGGCCGGGCCAGGGCATCGCGGCGTGCCTGCTGCTGGCCGCCTTCGGTTTCGTCGTGCAGGCGGTCGTGATCACGGCTTCGCCCGTGCGCTCGCTGCGCGCGCTGCCGAAGGCGGGCGCCGCGGCGTAGCGGCGGTCGCCACGAGCGGCCGCCTGGCGGCCGCGACCCTCGTCGGTCCGGGCAGCCCCGCGACACGCCGGGCCTTCACGCGCGCCACCCGCCGCCGGGGTCGTTTCGGCGGCACACTGCGCGCCGTCGAGAGGGGAGTAGCAGGCGGCCCGCAGCCGCCGCGCCGCCCGTCAGTACGGCCGCCGCGCCCGCGGCGGCCCGGGCCCGCAGGGGACGCCATGTCCCCCGGCAAGACCTTTCGGCGCCTCACCCGTCTCGGGTCCTCTTCCCTTCGAAGGAGCGTGTCCATGGACACCGTTGCGCCGCCGTGGCTGTGGGTTTTCTTCGTCGCCGCCGTCGCGGTGGCGCTGTTCACCGATTTCGTCGTCCTGCGCAGGCAGGGCGCGCATGCCGTGGGCATGAAGGAGGCGTTGAACTGGTCGCTCGTCTGGGTGGGCGCCGCACTCGCGTTCAACGCACTCTTCTGGTTCGCGCTGAACCAGGACCACGGCGGCGCCGTCGCCAACGAACGCGCGATGGAGTTCCTGACCGGCTACCTGATCGAGAAGAGCCTGGCGGTCGACAACATCTTCGTCTTCCTGATGATCTTCACCTACTTCGCGGTGCCGCCGGCGTACCAGAAGCGGGTCCTGATGATCGGCATCGTCGGCGCGATCGTGCTGCGCACGGCGATGATCCTGGCCGGCGCCTGGCTGATCCAGCACTTCCACTGGCTGCTCTACGTCTTCGGCGCCTTCCTCGTGCTCACCGGCATCAAGATGTGGTGGGCCGCCGGCAAGGAGGTGGACCTCGAGGCCAACCCGGCGCTGAAGCTGCTGCGCCGCGTGCTGCCCGTCAGCCGCAGCTTCGACGGCGAAAGGTTCTTCACCGTCGAGAACGGCAGGCGCATCGCCACGCCGCTGCTGCTCGTCATCGCGCTCGTCGGCATCACCGACGTCATCTTCGCCGTCGACTCGATCCCGGCCATCTTCGCCATCACCACCGACCCCTTCATCGTGCTGACGAGCAACGTCTTCGCCATCCTCGGCCTGCGTGCGATGTACTTCCTGCTGGCGGCGGTGGCCACGAAGTTCCACCTGCTCAGCCACGGCCTGGCGGTGGTGCTCGTGTTCATCGGCACGAAGATGATGCTGATCGACGTCGTGAAGATCCCGGTGGGCGTGAGCCTGGCGGTCGTCGTGGCGATCCTGGCAGTGACGATGTGGCTGAGCGTCAGGACGGCCCCGAAGATCGCGGCGCCGGCGGCGGCGCGGGACGCCTAGGCGCGCCCGTTCACACGCGCACCGACTTCCACCGTCCGCGCGTGAACAGCCACAGCGTGAACAGGCCCACCGAGGTCTCGGAGACGAACACCGCCCAGAAGACCCCGGTGGCCTGCAGGTCGAGCCGCAGCGCCAGCAGCCAGGCGAGCGGGATCTGGATCGCCCAGAAGAACACGAGGTTGATCTTCGTCGGCGTCACGGTGTCGCCGGCGCCGTTGAAGGCCTGCACCGAGACCATCCACCAGCCGTAGACGAAGTACGAGTACGACAGGATGCGCAGCCACTCGGCGCCGATGTCGACGACACCGCTCTCGGCGGTGAACAGGCCGATCAGCTCGCGCGGGAAGAGGAAGAAGACCACCGACACCGCGACGGTGAAGACCATGTTGTACCAGCCGATGCGCCACACCGACGCCTCGGCGCGCCCCGGCTCGCCGGCACCGAGGTTCTGGCCGACCAGTGTCGCGGCGGCGTTGGACATGCCCCATGCCGGCATCAGCGTGAACATCATGATGCGGATGGCGATCGTCGCGCCGGCCACGGCCTCGCTGCCGATGGCCGCGAGGATGCGCATGAGGAAGATCCACGCTGTCATCGCGACGATCATCTGGCCGACGCCGCCGAGCGACGTGCGCACGATGTGCCACAGCGTCTTCGCCTCGAGCGCGAGCTGCGCGGCGGCGACATGGATGTGCTGGCTGCCGCGCAGCAGGATGACGAGCTGCATCACGACGCCCGCGCCGCGGCCGATGACGGTGGCGATGGCCGCGCCCTCCACGCCCAGCGCCGGCACCGGCCCGAAGCCGAAGATGAGGATCGGGTCGAGCACGATGTTCAGGCCGTTGGCGAGCCACAGCACGCGCATCGCCACGGCCGCGTCGCCGGCGCCACGGAAGACGGCGTTGCAGACGAACAGCAGCATGATGACGAGGTTGCTGCCCAGCATCCACTGCAGGTAGCGCACGCCGTGCGTCAGCGTCCACGCGTCGGCGCCCATCAGCTGCAGCAGCTCGCGCGCGAAGACGATGCCGGCCACCGCGAACGGCAGCGACGCCCCCACGGCGATCCAGATCGCCTGCGCGGCGCTGACGGCAGCCGCGGGGCGGTCGCCTTCGCCGACACGGCGTGCCACCACGGCTGTCACCGCCATCGCGAGGCCGATGCCGATGGCGTACAGCAGGAAGAGGAAGGTCTCGGTCAGCCCGACCGTCGCCACCGCCGAGGCACCGAGCTTGGCGACGAACCAGATGTCGACGACCGCGAAGGTCGACTCGAGCACCAGCTCCAGCACCATCGGCACGGCGAGCAGGAACACGGCGCGGCGCAGCGGGATCTTCGTGTAGTCCGCGCCGGTGCCGCGGATGGCCGCGACGAGCTCGTGCCATAGCGAGCGGTCGTGCGCGGGGTCCGCCGCGGCGGTGGCGCTGCTCGCGACCGCGGCCTGCGTGTCGTTCGGGCTCATCGGATCTCCATCGGGCTCGGCCTGCGCCGGCCCGCCGCCGGCGCCCCTGCCCTGCCAACGGGACGACGAACGAGATCGGCGCAAATCGACGACGTGCGTCGGGTCCGGTCTGCCGAGGTGCCCGCGGCCCTCCCGGACCGGCAGCCGCCCTGCGCGCGTCGGCGTCGGGAGCCGTCAGTATCGGCCACGCCGCGCCGCCCGCGGGCGCCGGTCTTCTCCGGCCCGCGCCCGGAGGGCGCCCGCCCCGCCGCTCAGTGGCCGTCCGACGTGTACACCGGCGCCGGCTGCGTGAAGTACGCGTGCAGGATCTGGTAGACCATCAGGTAGTTCTTCTGCTGGAAGCTCGCGTGGCTGATGCCGTTCATCACCGTGAACTGCTTGTCCGGTGAAGGCAGCCGCTTGAAGAACTCGATCAGGTCGTCCATCGCCGCGATGCCGTCGAACTGGCCGCGCAGGATCACCGTGGGCACGGTAATCTTCGCCGGGTCGACGACCGGCAGCTTGCTGCACATGTCGATGTAGGTGCCGTTGGGCATGCTGTCGTCGAGCGCCAGGATGGCGTCGGCGAACGCCTCGACGACCGCGGGCTCGGCGCAGTCGGGGTGGTCGCGCGCGAAGATCGAGCGCACGAAGTCGCGGTCGATCGGGCGGCGCTTGCTGGCGATGAACTGCGGCAGCTTCTGCCGCCGCTGCGCCAGCGTCGGCGCGCCTTCGCCGGTCCACACGAAGGCGTCGAGCGCCAGCCGCGCCACGCGCTCGGGGTGGCGCTGCGCGAAGAGCGCGGCGCGCAGCGCACCCGAGCTGATGCCGTAGGTGAGGAACCTCGTCGGCCCGCCGATCGACGCGATGTGGTCCGTGGCGGCCTTCAGGTCGTCGGCGCCGTTGGCGATGTCGCAGTAGATGTCGCGCCGCTTGTCGCTGCGGCCGTAGCCCTCCATGTCGACGCACCAGCAGTCGAAGCCGCGTTCGGCGAACCAGTCCATCACCGACGAGTGCGGCCGGCCCGGCACCTGCAGGTCGAAGGTCGGCTGGCTGGCCATCGACGAGCCGTGCACGAACAGCACGGCCGGCTTGCCGTCGGGGCGGCCGGCGAACTTGCGCCACAGGAACAGGCGCACGTCGCCGTCGGGGGTCTTCTTGTGGGTCCAGTGTTCCTGGCCCTGCACGTCGCTCATGGAAGCTTCTCTCGGTGGCAGTGGGGTCGGTGGCTTGGGCCGGTGCGTCGAGTCAGTCGATCTTGGCGCCGGTCTCGCGCACGATGCGCGCCCAGCGCTCGCGCTCTTCGCGGAAGTAGGTGTCCATCTCGGCCGGCGCCGAGCCGACCATCTCGATGCCGGCGTCGTTCATGTAGGTCTGCACCTCGGGCGTGGCGAGCGCGGCGCGCACCTCGCCGTTGAGCCTGTCGACGATGGCCTGCGGCGTGCCCTTGGGCGCGAGCAACCCCATCCAGACGTAGGCCGAGTAGCCCGCGAGCCCGCTCTCGGCGAGCGTGGGCACGTCGGGCAGCTGCTGCGAGCGCTTGCTGCCGGTGGTGGCCAGCGGGCGCAGCTTGCCGGCCTTGATGTGCTTGACCATCGCGGCCGTGCCCGGGATGGCCATCGGCACCGTGCCGGCGAGCAGGTCGGTGGTCGCCTGGCCGCTGCCGCGGTAGGGCACGTGCACGAGCTGGATGCCGGCCATCGACGCGAACATCGCGGTGAACAGGTGCTGGCCGCTGCCGTTGCCCGACGAGCCGTAGTTGATCTGCCCGGGCTTCGCCTTGGCCAGCGCGACGAGCTCGGCGACGCTGTTCACCGGCATCGACGGGTGCACGACGAGCACGCCCGGCTCGCGCCCGATGAGCGCGATGCCGGTGAAGTCTTCCACGGGGTTGAAGCTGAGCTTGCTGTACAGCGTGGCGCTGATGGCGTTGGTCTGCGAGGCGAGCAGCAGCGTGTAGCCGTCGGCCGGCGCCTTGGCCACCACCTCGGAGCCGATCGTCGCTCCGGCGCCGGGGCGGTTCTCGACGATGACCTGCTGCTTCAGCCGCCGCCCCATCTGCTCGGCGATGGCGCGCATCGGGCCGTCGACCGCACCGCCGGGCGAGAAGGGCACGATGATCCTGATCGGCTTGCTCGGGTAGTCGGCCGCGCCTTGCGCGAAGGCCGCCGGGCTGCCGAGGCCGGCCGCGGCGAGCGCGAGTGCGACGACAGCGGCCGCGCGGCGGGTGGGGGGTCGGGTCATGCGTGTCTCCGTCCGTCGTACAGGGTGGGAAGTGGCGCAGGCGGCATCAGGGCTCGAAGCCGCTGCGCCGGCGCAGCGCGGCGTGTTCGGGCGCCGCCAGCATCGCGACGAAACGCGCCGCCAGCGCCGGGGCGGCGGCGGCAGTCGCCACCGCGGCCGTGTACAGCGTGGCCAGCTCGAAGCGCCTGGGCAGCAGGCCGACGAGCTGCACGCCTTCGGTGTAGAGGATCTCGGTGACCTGCGTGCAGCCGATCGAATGCGGCGTACCCTGCTCGCCGAGCGTGCGCATCGCGGTGGCGCCGTTCGGGAACGTGCGCTGGCGCGCGCGCAGCCGCTCGTCGAGGCCGAGCTCGCGCAGCACGCGCTGGAAGTGGATGCCGGCGGTGGCGCGTTCGGGGTCGGGGAAGTAGATTGCGTCGGCGGCCTCGAGCGCGGCGGCCAGCGCCTCGGGCGTGCCGACGGCCGGCGCGGGTGCGCCTTTGCGCACCGCGACGCCGGTGTAGACCCGGCCGAGCGGCGCGGCACCCTCGGCGCGCAGCCGGCCCTCGCCGACGAGGTCGTCGACGAGTGCCTGCGACAGCACCATCAGGTCGCAGCGCTCGCCGGCCAGCAGCGCCTCCTTCATCGCGCCGACGGCGCCGAAGCGCCCGTCGATCGCCGCGCCGGTCTCGGCAAGCAGTTGCGGCGCGAGCGCCTTCACGAGGCCTTGTGCGGCGCCGGCACAAAGCAGATGAAGCGTGGTGTTGCCAGGCTGGGTCATCGGGACCACATGCAGGTCGGCGATCGCCGCGACGGCGCAGGCCACCGGCGCGCGGATACGCGCCCTCAGTCGACCTTGACGTTCGCCACCCGCACGACGTTGGCCCACTTGGCGATGTCGTCGTTCAGGTACTTCGTGAACGCGTCGACGCCCATCGTCATCGCCGTCGTGCCCTGCGCCGCCCAGGCGGCGCGCACCTCGGCGTTCGACGTGATCTTCGAGATCTCGGCGTTGAGCCTGGCCACCACCGCCGGCGGCGTGCCCTTCGGCGCCACGACGCCGAGCCAGATCGTCGCCTCGTAGCCGGGCACGCCGGCCTCGGCCACCGTGGGCACGCCCGGCAGGATCGGCGAGCGCGCCGTGCCGCTGACGCCCAGCGCCTTGACCTTGCCGGTCTTGACGTGCTCGGACATCGTCGGGATGGCGTCGAACATCAGGTCGACCTGGCCGCCGAGCACGTCGGTGCGCGCCCCGGCGCTGCCCTTGTACGGCACGTGCAGGATCTTCACGCCGGCCATCGCCTTCAGCAGCTCGCCGGCCATGTGGTACGGCGTGCCCGGTCCCGACGAGGCGTAGCTGACGCCGTCGGGCCTGGCCTTCGCGGCGGCCAGCAGCTCGCCGATCGAGTTGGCGGGCAGCGCGCTGCGCGCCACCAGCACGAGGTCCGAGAAGTTGAGCGGCGCCACGCCGACGAAGTCGCGCATCAGCGCGTAGGGCTTGTTCTGCAGCAGCGACTCGTTGACCGTGTGCGTGTTCGACATCACGAGCAGCGTGTGGCCGTCGGCCGGGCTCTTGGCGACGAGGTCGGTGCCGATGACGGCGCCAGCGCCCGGCCGGTTCTCGACGACGAAGCTCTGGCCGAGCGACTCCTGCAGCTTCTGCGCGACGAAACGGCCGAACACGTCGGCCGAGCCGCCGGGGGCGAAAGGCACGACGATGCGCACCGGACGGGTGGGGTAGTCGGTGGCTTGCGCGATCGCCACCCCGCATCCACACGCGAGCAGCATGGCAGCGGCAACGCGCCACGCAGCACTGCGGGCAGAGGTCTCGACTCGGATCATGCACTCTCCTCGACCGCCCAGCGAAATTGGTCTGAAAGGTGTGATTTGGGCGGCCAATGTAGCCCGCACGCCGGACCCGGTCAACCGGGTTCGCCCGCCGGCGGCACGCGAGGGTGTCGCGGCGGGCCTGGCGGCTGCCGCGCGGTCAGTACCCGAGCATGTTCGTGCGCACGTGCAGCAGGTGCGCCAAGCACAGCGCGCGGGCGCGCTCGACGTCGCGGTCCTTCAGCGCGGCCACCAGAGCGCGATGCTCGCCCTGGTACTCCGCGCGGCGCTCGGGCGTGGCGCTGCGGCGCTTCAGCGCGCCCCACTCGCCCTGCGCGCGCGCCTGGTTCATCAGCCGGAACACGCCGCTGACGAAGCCGTTGTGCGCGGCTGCGGCGATGGCCTCGTGCAGCGCGCCATCCCAGTGCTCGAACTCCTCGGGCGTGCTCGCCGCCTCGGCGCGGGCATTGCAGTCGTCCATGCGTGCGAAGTCGGCGGCAGTGGCATTGCCGACGACCATCTCGACGATCGCCGGCTCGAGCACGAGCCGCGCCGCCATCAGCTCGGCCGGGCTCACCGCCGCGCCGGTGGCGGCCGCCGCGCCGGCGGCCATCACCGTGGGTGCATGTTCGGCCACGTAGGTGCCGCTGCCCACCGTCTGCGTGATCAGCTGCTGCCGCTTGAGGTCCTGCAGCACGCGCCGCACTGCCGAGCGGCTGATGCCGTACTGCTCGCCGAGCGCACGCTCGGTGGGCAGGCGCTGGCCCGGGCGCCAGGCGCGCGCCGCGAGCTTGTCGAGGATCGTGCGCTTCAGCGCGGCGGCGGCGTCCAGCGTCGCGTCGGCCTCGGGTTGTGCCATATTGGTTCGCAATGGTAGCATTTGGTCGCTACTCGAGGAAACATTGTGCGCATCGCCACCTATCTGCACCAAGGTCACCGGCACGTCGGTCGGGTCGATGCCGGCGGATCGGCCGTCACGCCGTTCCTGCTCGACGAAGCCGTGGCGCTGCGCGGCGCCCTGCCACTGGTCGAGGCCGCCGCCGCCGGCCAGCCGCTGCCGGCGCTGGCACCCGAGCCGCTGCCGTTGGCCGCGGTTCGGCTCGAAGCGCCGCTGCCGCGGCCGCGGCGCAACCTGTGGTGCGTCGGCCGCAACTACCACGCCCACGCCAGCGAGCTGCGCGACACGGTGTTCAAGGACAGCCCGAAGGCCACCGACCAGTGGCCGATCGTCTTCACGAAGGTGCCCGAGTGCGTGATCGGCCCGGACGACACCGTGCGCCTGCCCGGCGAGGCGGTGTCGGCGCAGATCGACTACGAAGCCGAGCTGGCGGTGGTCATCGGCCGCGGCGGCCGCAACATCGCGCGCGCGCAGGCGCTGGAACACGTCTTCGGCTGGACG